>DATLMT010000269.1:0-10531 GCA_035537135.1 Burkholderiaceae bacterium
TTGCGCGACTACGCCGGTATCGATCAGAAGCAATTGCGTGCATTGAAATCACGCGGGGTCGTGTAATTGTCCGCGCTTCATCTCAGAATTACCGGCCACGTGCAGGGCGTCGGGTTTCGCTGGGCGATGTGCAACGAGGCGCGTCGCCTGAGGCTTGCAGGGTGGGTTCGAAATTGCAGTGACGGCAGCGTTGAGGCCGTAGTGGCCGGCGAAGAAGCTGCGCTGCAGCGGCTTGCGCAATGGGCCCGGCGTGGACCGTCCGGAGCCCAGGTAGACAACGTTGAAGTCAGTGCGGCCACGCACGCGCAGGCGAGCGACGTCGATGATCCATTTAACCAGCGTTAGAGTCGTCAAACCTCGGCGGTGGGCGATACTCACCAATCACAAGGAGCGAGGACCGTGAATCGACAGAATCGACGGCATGTCATCGTGGCGCTTGCGACAGTCGCCGCCGCGAGCTGGCAACCCCTGGCTTGCGCGCAATCGGCCGCTCAAGCCTATCCAAATAAGCCGATTCGCCTGGTCGTGCCTTACCCACCCGGAGGCCCGCTCGATACTGCGGCGCGCGCCCTTGCCGACCGCGTGCGGGAAACGCTCGGCGTGATCGTCGTCGACAATCGTCCAGGCGCGGGCGGCAACCTCGGCGTCGACCAGGTCGCGAAGTCTCCGCCCGATGGCTACTCGTTGGTGATTGGCGCGGTTGCCACGCACGCAGTCAACCCGTGGCTCTTTTCGAAGCTGCCGTACGACCCGATCAAGGACTTCGCGCCGATCACGCTGATTGCCCATGTGCCCAACGTGTTGGTGATGACGCCCGAGCGGGCCGATCAGCTCGGCATTCGGTCAGCGCGCGATTTGATCGACTACGCGCGCAAGAATCCGGCGCGACTTAACTACGCGTCGGGCGGCAACGGCAGTGCCGGCCACATGGCCGGCGAGCTATTGAAATCGCAGGCGAAGATGTCAGCGGTGCACATTCCATATGCAGGCGCGGCACCGGCGCAGCTCGGACTGCTCGCAGGGCAAACTGATTTCATGTTCGATAACCTGGCATCGGCCATCCCGCAGATCAAAGCAGGCAAGCTCCGCGCGCTCGCAGTCACCACTTCGAAGCGTGTGAATTCGATGCCTGACGTGCCGACGATGGCCGACGCGGGATTGCCTGGTTTCGACGTTTCAACCTGGTTTGGCGTGTTTGCACCGGCAGGAACGCCGGCACCGATCATCGGGCGTTTGAACAGCACAATGACCTCCGCACTGCGCTCGCCCGAGATGCGCGAGCGGCTCGCGCGCATGGGAGCCGAGCCCGCGCCGGGCAGTCCGGAAGAGTTTTCGGAGTTGCTGCGCCGTGAGCTTGCAAAGTATCAGCAGGTCGTGAAATTCTCCGGCGCGCGGGTCGACTGATCGTCCAACGTCGTGGCAGTCACGCTCGATGATTTGCGAGGCTACGCGGTCGCGCACAGCTTCTTTCCGCCAACGACGCTGAAGCGAGCTCTGCAGAGATTCGGCTTCGTCCAAGCCGATCCCATTCGCGCGCCGGCGCGTGCACAGGATCTGACACTGCGCCACAGAGTCAAAAACTATCGCGCCGGAGATCTGGAGCGGCGTTACTCGGCGCTCGGCATTCATGAAGACTTCTTCGTCAACTATGGCTTTGTGACGGACGAGGTGTATTCACTGATGCATCCGCGCGCGGGCATCTCGCTTTCATCGGCGCAGAAAGCGCGCGCACAGGCGCTGCTCGAGTTCGTGCGCGAGCGTG
The DNA here is from genome assembly GCA_035537135.1 of Burkholderiaceae bacterium. GTDB lineage: Bacteria > Pseudomonadota > Gammaproteobacteria > Burkholderiales > Burkholderiaceae_F > JACCZX01. The sequence continues at coordinate 1,763 of DATLMT010000269.1, forward strand.
GCCTTGTGCACCCGCGCGCGGTCGACGCGCATTTTTCGCACGGCTCGGTAGCAAACTATTGGGGCGGCTCGTCGAATGCCACCACGCACCTGCTAGACGCGATGCATTACCGTGGCTTGCTGCGCGTGGCGCGACGCACCGCCGGCGTTCGCCTTTACGAAGTTCAAACGCACGCGAGCGAACCGCTGGACGCAGCCGAGCGGCGCAAGCGGCTCGACCTGCTGGTTGACGTGATCGTGAGCAAGTACGCGCCGCTGCCGGCGCTGAGCCTGTCGAATCTCGTCAGGCGACTGCGTTACGCGGTGCCGCAATGGCGGCGCGGGTTGAATGCCGCATTGACTCGCGCCAGAAAGCGGCTCGCGCACGCACGCATCGACGGCATCGATTGGTTCTGGCCGACCGACGACGCGCCGTCATCCAACGCCCCACATAGTGTCGCTCGTTTCGTCGCACCGTTCGATCCCGTCGTATGGGACCGGCGCCGCTTCGAGCTGTTCTGGAAATGGGCGTATCGCTTCGAGGCGTACACACCGCCGGCCAAGCGTGAGCGCGGCTACTACGCGCTGCCGCTGTTATGGGGCGACCGCGTGGTCGGCTGGGGCAACCTCGCAGTGAAGCAAGGCGAACTTCATGCGGACATTGGCTACGTAACGTCGGCGCCACGCGAAGCGCGCTTCAATCGCGAGCTCGACGCTGAGCTCGATCGAATGCGAGTCTTTTTAAGACTCGCATCGATCTGCTAGTTCCACCGCTAGTGCATCGCGGCCATCGAATCAACGGTAGACGTACGCGCGAGCCGCCCTGCTCGTTCGGAGCGCTCAGACAGTCTTGCGCTCCACGCGGTCGGCTTGTGCACGGTGCGCTCGGCGGTGTAATGCCGAGCGCGCCGGTGATCGCCCGCTTGAATCGACGCATCGATCATGGTCAGCGTCAGCAAATCGCGTTGTGCGTGGCTACCGCCAAATCGGCTGGCGATGTCGCGCACCGGCTCGATCGCCTGGATCGCGTCGACATGGTGCCCTTTGCTGAATGCGAGCAGCCCGTCAGCTAACGGCAGACCCACCTCGCGCGTCATCGCGGCGTTGCTCCCATCGCCCTTCACCGCATTGCGCATCGCACGCCGCAGGCGCGCAATCTCGCCGCTTCGGCTGGTTGCAGCAAAGCTCATCATCGCGTGTACGTCGTTGAACGCGTAGTAGCCCGCTTCTTCTTCGAGCTTGCCCTTCCACAGATCGGCCACGCGCTCGAAACGGTCGCCGACGTTGACACCCTCCAGTTGCAGCCGCCACAGCAAAGCGGTTGCATCGAGCAGCACCAGGATCATGTCGGCTTGCGGCCCCATTAGCTTCTGGTCGAACAGATCGAGGGCAGCGTCGAACTTGCCGAGGTCCATGTTGAACAGCGCCAGGTGCCACCACAGATGCGGCGCGAACATGCTGTCCGGCGCCCAATCGGCTTCGCGCGACTGGATCCAGTCGATGCCTTCGCCGATGCGGCCCTGCATCTCCATCACGTGCGCCACGGCGTGCACCGTCCAGCCATCGCGTGGTTGCAGCTCGAGTGCGCGGCGCGCGGTGCGCTCGGCTTCCGGATATTGATTGCATTCCTCCAGACCGAATGCGTGCATGCCCAGAATGTACGAATAGCCGCGCGTCTGCTCGTTCCAGTGCGGCAGCACGCGCGAAATGCGGTTGCGCAAGTTCAGTGCATCGCCCTGAAAGAAGTCCATCAGATGCGCCGTCTGAATTGCCAGCGCGTCGCGCGGGTAGTCGATCAGGATCGAATCCAAGGCGCGCGATGCGTCACGCCACTTTCCGTCTGCGAGTAGCTCGGCGGCATCGAGCAGATCGCGCTCGCGCGCGTTCATCTTCGAGCGCAGCGCCGACGCTTTGGCGATCGATTCGCGCACCGCCGGCAGATAGCGCCGCTCCGTGGCGGTAAACATCGCAAAAGCGTTGAACAGATGGGCCAGCGCGAATTCCGGATCGGCTTGCAGCGCCTGCTGCATCGTGGCGAGTGGGTCGCCGGTGTAGCTGTGAAATTGCGTCAGCGCGGTCTCGAAATGCTCCAGCGCCAAAGCGCTGGACGTAGAAACCATAAGGTCACGTGCGTCTTTCATATGATTCTCCAAATTGTTGGCGAGCGAGCCGCAGCGCAAAGCGCTGTCGGCTTGATCGCGAGCAGTTATTTCCGCCCGAAGGGTCGGAAATAACTTTAGTTGTATCGGTAGCTGGTGGAAAAATCGGATACGGGCGCGGCCGAAGTCTTCCTTGCTTCAATACGGATCACGTGCCAAACGCCGCCCTGGTTGTCGCCATTGACGTCCCCCGCCTTTGCGTCGCCAGCGAAGAAATACAGCGCCTTGCCTTTGTATGACCATTGCGATGCGCCGTCTTCACGCTTGACGATGGAGAAATCGCCGCCGGCCAGGGCCGGGTTGGTTACGACGAACGGCGGCCATGCGGCAGCGCATCCGCCGTTGCAATTGCTCTTGTTAGCGGCGTCCTTGTCGAACGTGTACAGCGTCTTGCCGTCCTTGCTCGCCATCACGCCGTTGGAAATTTGCGTTGGATTGGCGTGTACGGACAGGGTGGCAACCGCAATGGCGGCAAATATGAATACCTGCTTCACTTAAAGCTCCTCTTTGGGTGGGTGAAATTGGATTGACTGCGGTAAATGAGCGATCAATGAATGATGTGTTCGAGCGCGTCAAAGAAGCGCTTCTGCTGGCGCTCGTCGATCATGCCGGCCAGCATGTCGCCGAAGCGCGGCTCCCTGACGCCTGAAACGATGTACTGCCAGCGGTACGCGGCTAACACTTCAGCGCGAAGCCGCGCTGTCTCGGCATTGTCTAGCTTGCGTCCGCAGATGGAGGCGAAGTACTCGACGTCTGCCGTTGCCTGCTGCTGCAGCGAGCCGTCGATACCGTTGACCAGTGAAATCAGATCATCAACAGCGGCGTTACGCTCATACGATGTGAGCCTATCGTTCTCGCGCTGCCATTCGAGCTCATCGATGATCGCGTGCTGCGATTCTTCTTTCCAGTGGAAGAAGAACACATCCTTATAAAGCGGCGACAGCTCGCTGTCGGGCTCGATGCTCCGGCGATAATGCACCTGCGTAAAGATTTCGATGTGGCATGTCAGCGCAAGCACGGCCCAGGTCGACTTGCCGAGCACAAAGTCGGCGACGTCGTTCGGTTGCGGCAGGAAGCAGTAGCCGTCGGGCATCTGCTCGGCGGCGAGCAGCTCGATCCGGCGAAACAACCGCTGGTGCTTCAGCTCTTCGTCGGTAAAGCGGATCAGCGCTTCAAAAGCGGTTTGATCGCCCAAGGCGTGATCGCGCGTGACGTCGACCATTTTGGCCCCGATGAAGCGCTCGCACAGTCCGAACATATTGGCGTACGTGCGGCCCTGAATTTGCGACAGCAGACGGCGCTCGCTCGCCGACAGCGTTTCGATGCGATCGGCGAACGACAGCCCGTCGGGCAGGAACTTATGATCGGCGTCGAAGTCGCGGCCGCGAATTACGTCGCGCTCGATATCCCAACGGACCCGCTTCGAAACTTCGATGCACTTGGCGTAACGCTGGGTGTTGATCGACTCGAAAACGTGCATGGCTCGGGGCTCCGCGGGATTAATTGTCGTTCGGTGAGGAACGAATTGTCCGGAGCAACAGCCCGCGCGTCGTGAGACCAGAGTCCCAGTTGTGTCCCGGGACCTGGCCTGTTCAGCAGGAAGTAGGTGGGACTTGAGTCCCGGAACGCAATCCGACTAGTCGATGCGCTTGCCGAATCCGGCCTTACGCGCCATCACGATCGCCTGCGGGCGATTCTCGACTTCGAGCTTGGAAAAGATGCTCGTGATGTGATTGCGCACCGTTTTCTCGCTGAGCGCGAGGGCCGCGGCGACCTGCGCGTTGTCGCGCCCTTGCGCAATCAGCTCGAGCAAGTCGCGCTCGCGCGCCGTCAGCGCCGAGAATGCCGGATCTGTCACTTCAACCGCGGCTGGCAGAAACGCCCGCACCTCGTCGACCCACCGTTGCCAGGCGGGCTCGCTTTCTAGCAACAGGTGATTGTCGCTTTCAAGCGGCACGAAGCGCGCCTCTGGAATTCGGCCTGCAATCAGCCGGCCCTCGTCGAACGGCACGCGCACGTCACGGCTCGAGTGCAGTACAAGTGTCGGGCATGCAACCCGAGACAGCAAATCAACCACGTCGATGTCGTTGAACTCGCGCATGAAGCGCGCTGCATTAGCCGCCGACGTTGAGACACGCTCAAGCTCGTTGAACCAATGGTGCTGCTCTGCCGTTCCGCCCGGAATGTATTGCGTTGTGAAAAATTGCCGGAACGCGGGGTTCTGCTGTCCCCAACCGATCTCGGCCAGCCGGTTCATCAACTCGGCTTCCTCGTACTGCTGCGGAGTTGGGTTGCGTTTCAAACGCCCGCGCGCGTAGCCGCCGTGCAGGATCAGATGCGTGACGCGCTCCGGATAGCGCACCGCATACGCGACTGCGATCGATGCACCTTGCGAGATACCGAGCAGCGGGAAGCGTTCGATCTGCATTGCGTCGACTACTGTTTCGAGGTCGTGCAACCAGGCATCGAACGACAGATCGGCAACCTCACGGTCGGACAGTCCGCAACCCCGTTCGTCGTAGCGAATCAGCGTGTGCTGCCGCGACAGTTCGATCAGCAGGTGGCTCCACACGGGGCTACCGACATCGAACTCCAGATGACTCAACCAGTTGGCAGCCTTGATCAGCGGCGGGCCTACTCCGGACGTGGCATACGCGATGCGCACACCATCATGCCCGGTACAGAACCGAATTTGCTGCTTGAACGTCGCCATCGAAAAAGCCGTGGTCGGCCGAAACTTTCTGGATTGGCGACTTTACCGCTATCGACAAAAGTTCACTTCATCAAGCCCGGCAGCCACAGCGAAACGGCCGGAACATAGGTCACGATCAGCAGTGCAACGCACATCGCGCCGTAAAACGGCCATAGCTCCTTCGATACCTGCTCCATCGTCACCCTGCCGATCGCGCAGCCGACGAACAGTGTCGGTCCCACCGGCGGCGTGATCAGACCGATACCGAGGTTGAGAATCATGATCATGCCGAAGTGCACCGGGTCGATGCCGAACTTCGCGATGACCGGCAAAAAAATGGGCGTGCAGATCAGCAGCATCGGCGCGAGGTCCATTACGGTACCCAGCAGCAACAGCAGAACGTTGACCAGCAGCAGGAAGACGTACTTGTTGTCGGAGATCGTCAAAAAGAACGCCGTGACCTTGGCCGGAATCTGCATGATCGCCATCATGTAGCCGAAGGCGACCGAAAAACCGATCAGCATCATCACCATCGCGACGGTCTTGACGACCCGATGCACGAGGCGCGGCAGATCCCGCCATTTGTAGTCGCGATAGACGAGAAACGTGACCAGGAATGCGTAGACACAAGCGACCGCTGCGGATTCGGTCGGCGTAAAGATGCCCGACAGAATGCCGCCCATGATGATGACTACCGTGCCCAGGCCCCACAGCGCGTCGATAACGATCTTCGGCAGCGCGCTCAATGGCACCGGCTCGCCCTTTGGATACCCGCGCTTGTGCGACGTCCACAGCACCAGCCCTATCAGGCACAGACCGAACAGCAGTCCTGGAAAAATGCCGGCGACAAACAGATGGGCGATGGAGATCGTGCCGCCGGCCGCGAGCGAGTAAATGACGGCATTGTGCGACGGCGGAATCATCAACGCTTGCACCGACCCGCAGATCGTGACGTTGGTGGCGAACACGCGTGGGTAGCCGGCCTTGACCATCTGCGGGATCATCACCGAGCCGATCGAGGCCGTGTCAGCGACCGATGAGCCCGAGATGCAGCCGAACAGCGTGCTTGCCAGAATGTTCACCAGCGCGAGGCCACCGCGGATGAAGCCAACGAACACCTTGGCCAGGTTTATCAGCCGCGCCGCCATGCCGCCCTCGGCCATGATGCCGCCCGCGAGCACGAAGAACGGAATCGCGAGCAAAGCGAAATCATCGGTGCCGTCGGAAATCTTCAGCATTACGGCTTCGAGTGGAATGTCGACCCACATCGCGGCGACAAGTGCCGCTAATCCAAGCGCGTATGCGACCGGCACACCGAGCGCACACAGAACAGCGAACGATCCAAGCAAGACCAGAACGTCCATCTGCTATTCGAGCTCAGACGCTTCGTCGCGATACATCACCGACGTCTTCGGCGGGGTGCCAAGCCAGACACGCTCGATCAGAAACAGCAGCGTGAACAAGCCGCTGATCGGAATCGGCAGGTACACGAACGCCACCGACAGCCACGGAAATTCGGCCATCGTTTGAAACCTTGTGACAAGACACAGCTGGATTCCGTAACCCATCATGAAGAGCGCGGTGGCAGCCATGCAGACATCGACCACCCACAGCATCGTGCGTCGCCTGGCGGGGCTGACAGCGTTCAACAGCGCCTCGACTGCGACGTGTACGTTGGCGCGGTACACGGCCGCGCCGCCTAAAAACGACAGCATCACCATCAAGACCACTGAGGCGGGTTCGGGCCACGACTGTGGATTGTTCATTACGTAGCGCATGAACACGCCGATCGGAATCATCAGCGTGATCACGACCAGCGCGACGCCGGACAGCACTACACACGCGACGTACAGCCACTCCATTGCACGCCGGTAGCTTTGGCCAGCGGTCACGCAGCGACCCCAAGCGGGGCCAGGGCACGCAAACAAAGGCGATGCGCGCCCATCGGGCAGTCCTATTTGGTGTCTTGTATCTGCTTCAGCAGCGCGGCGTACTTGGCGCCGTATTTGTCGCGAATCGGCTGGGTCGCCTTGTAGAAGGCGGCGGTATCAGCCTGCACAAACTTGACGCCGGCGGCTTTCAACTTGGTTTCAGCTTCGCCGACGTAAGCGTCCCAAAGCTGGCGCTGTTCCAGTTGAGCTTCGCGCGACAGCTTGCGCACCAGCTCCTGATCGCTTTTTGACAGTCCATCCCAAGTCCGCTTCGAGAACACGAAGATCTCGGGAATGATCAGGTGGCCGGTCAGGCTGTACACCTTGCTGACCGTGTAGTGGTTCTGCGCAAGCAGTGTCGGAGGATTGTTTTCGGCGCCGTCGACCACACCGGTCTGCAGCGCGCCGAACAGCTCGTTGAATCCCATCGCGACACCATTGCCGCCCATCGCGTTCATCGTTTCGACGAACAGCGGGTTGCCCATCATCCGGATCTTCTGTCCTTTTAGATCTTCGGGCTTCGTTACTGCTTTATTCGAGTACACATTACGGGTGCCGGCGTCCATCCAGCCGAGCACCACTAGCCGCGATTGCGGGCTCGCTGTGATCTTCTCGAGCAGCCCCTGTCCAATCGGTCCGTCGATTACTTTGCGCATGTGTGCCTCGTCGCGGAAGACGAACGGCAAATTAAAGACATTGAGCTCGTCGACTACCGGACCCATTGCGCCAACCGAGATGCGCGCAATCTGTAAGGCACCGACCTGCGCCTGCTCGATCATCTCCTTCTCGCCACCGAGCTGCATCGATGGATACATCTGAATCGAGATGCGGCCGTTCGTTTCTTTCTCCAGCTTCTTGCCCATTCGCTGGATCGCCTCGACCGTGGGGTAGCCGATCGGATGCACGTCCGACGCTTTCCACACCACTTTGTCCTGAGCGGACGCCGGCATCACGGCGCCCACGACCGCCGATGATGCGCACACCTTGACGAAATCGCGACGCTTCATATTGCCTCCTTTGCGGTTCGAAAACGACATGCGACTTGATCCGCGTGGCACACGTTGCTAGCACGGGCTCGTCGTCTTGATATGTTTATTCTATTTTCTAAAAATGTAGCATGAAAATTCCATATCAAAGCTGCTGGTCTACGATGCTCAGTCATTCGTTTGAACGTCGGTAAACGCTGTTGACGTCGGAGTCGTCTCGTCTTGTCCCCGCAATCGATCCCTGCAACTCTAGTCCCCGGCGACGGCATCGGCCCCGAAATCACAGCGGCGGTGGTCGAGGTCCTGGATGCGCTCGGCAAGCCGTTTGTGTGGGATGTCCAGGCGGGCGGCGCGGCCGCCGTCCAAAAGTCGGGCGATGCACTGCCGCCGACTCTCCTCGACAGCATCCGGCGCACGCGGCTCGCACTCAAGGGGCCACTGGCGACACCGGTCGGCGGCGGGTTCCGGTCGGTCAACGTACGCTTGCGCGAGGAATTCCAGCTGTACGCGAATCTGCGGCCCGCGCGAACGTTGATCACCGGCGGGCGCTACGAAGACATCGACATCGTCCTGGTGCGCGAGAATCTGGAAGGTCTGTACGTCGGCTTCGAGCACTTCATCCCGATCGGCGACGACCCGCACGCGGTCGCTATCTCGTCGGGGGTGAATACACGTGCGGGCTCGCGCCGAATCGCCGAGTTTGCATTCGATTACGCACTGAAAAACGGCAGAAAGAAAATCACGATCGTGCACAAGGCGAACGTGCTTAAGGCGCTGACCGGAATATTTCTCGACACCGCGCTGGAGGTCGCTAAGAAGTACGACGGTAAAGTCCAGGTCGATGACCGGATCGTTGACGCATGCGCGATGCAGCTTGTGCTGAAGCCGTGGCAATTCGACATGATCCTGACGACTAACTTGTTCGGCGATATTTTGTCCGACGAAATTGCGGGCCTCGTTGGGGGGCTCGGCATGGCACCGGGCGCGAATATCGGAGTCGACGCCGCGATCTTCGAAGCCGTG
>DATLMT010000270.1:0-7800 GCA_035537135.1 Burkholderiaceae bacterium
CGCTTCTTCGGCCAGGGATCGGGAAAGAAAATGTGAATGCCGGCCAGCGAGCCGGGCGCAATCATGTCGCGCACGACTTCAACCGCATCGTGATAAACGATACGCACGTTGGTGACTTCGTGTTGCTCAACGCTCTTGAGCAAGGCGCCAACGCCGGCAGCAAACACCTCAGCGCCGAGGAAGTTGAGGTCGGGTCGCGACCGCGCGATAGCCACCGTGGTCTCGCCCATACCGCAGCCGATTTCGAACACGGTCGGCGCGTCGCGATTGAATGCACGAACCAAGTCGATCGGAGCTTTTGTGTATGGAATACCGAAGACGGGCAGTAACTGATCGAACGCACGCCGCTGTCCTTGAGTGAAGCGGCCGCGGCGCAACGCAAAGCTGCGAATGTGCGGGTGCGGCGAGTCCTTTGGCTCAACGAGCGCGGACGATTCCTTCGGCGGGACGTCGACGCTCGCGGTCGCTTGACTCTTCAAGCCGCTTTGCTCGGTGCGATTACACCGCTGGTGGGTGAGCTGGCGCTCGCTTGATAAAGTTTTTTGTCCATGCGGCCAGCGAGGAATGCCTCACGACCCGCCTCCACCGCTTTGCGCATCGCGCCAGCCATTTTGACCGGATACTTTGCGTGTGCAACCGCGGTGTTCATCAGCACGCCGTCGCATCCCAGCTCCATCGCAATCGCAGCATCGCTCGCAGTACCCACGCCAGCATCGACGATCACCGGCACCTTCGCCTTGTCCACGATCAGTTGAATATTCCAAGGATTCAAAATCCCCATGCCGGATCCGATCAACGACGCCAGCGGCATGATGGCGACGCACCCGATCGACTCCAGCGTCTGTGCCTGAATCGGATCGTCGCTGCAATAGACCATCACCTCGAAGCCCTCGCGCACTAGCTGTTCTGCCGCCTTGATTGTCTCCGGCATGTTCGGATACAGCGTCTGCGGATCACCGAGTACTTCGAGCTTGGTCAACGCGTGGCCATCGAGCAACTCGCGCCCTAGCCGCAGCGTCCGCAGCGCATCTTCGGCGGTGTAGCAGCCGGCGCTGTTCGGCAGCATCGTGTACTTCGACGGCGGCAAAACTTCGAGCAGGTTGGGCTCGCCGCGCGACTGGCCGATATTGGTCCGCCGGATCGCGACGGTAATGATCTGCGCACCGCTGGCCTCGACCGCTGACTTCGTCTGAATGAGATCTTTGTACTTGCCGGTGCCGAGCAACAGGCGCGAGCTGAATCTGCGCGTGCCGATCAACAATGTGTCGTCGTTCATCAACCACCCCCCACCGCAATCACGACTTCCAGTCGGTCGCCCGCAATGAGCTCAGTCGAGGCGTGCCGGCTCTTCGGCACGATCTCTCCGTTGCGCTCGACGGCGACACGCTTGCCAGCGGTATCAAGGTCTGCGAGCAGCTGCGCGACGGTGGAGCCGAGCGGAAATCCGCGCTGATCGCCGTTGACCGTGATCAAAATGTTCTCTTCGTTCATGCTTTGCAATGGAGCGGGTGATGGGGATCGAACCCACGTCTTGAGCTTGGGAAGCTCAGGTCCTGCCATTGAACGACACCCGCAGGATTGAGTCAGGACCGAATTTACATCAGGGTTAGCGCGCACGCAGGCGCTGTAATCAACCCGGCGGAGCGGCGACTAACTGCCGAGCTCGTGCAGTCGTACGAAGCTCGGGGACGGGCGGGTAGACAACCTAGGTGGCGTAACCCGGCTGGATGGCGATCTTTACCACGTGGAGATGGACAATGAAAAGTGCTTGGTTGGCAATTCCGGCGATGGCTCTGTGTTTGGGCTTTGCCCCAATCGCATCAGCTGACGAAACGTTCAAGTTTGAAGATTTTTTTAAGATGGCCGACACAAATAAAGACGGCATGATGACCAAGCAGGAATTCATGAACGCGGCCGGCGTGCGTTACGACGTAATGATGGCAAAGATGAAGAAAATGCCCGGTGACAAGGGCAAGATGATGATGAAGGGCGACATGATGACTAAAGAGGGCGCCAAGATGTTTATCGATGAATGGAAGGTCTATAGCGGTTCCTAAGAGAATTAGAAACAGAAGGGCCCGATGCCGGGCCCTTTTTTTCAGCACTATTCATTTCACGCGCGAGTACCTGCCGTCGAACAAGGTTTTCCACTCGCTCCCCGGCGCCTCTTGAACTTGCCAGAACTGGCGGACCGTCTTGTCCGGTAGCGGCGTCCATGTGATTTTGTGGCGCGGTGCGTCTTTCGCTGCGACGCTTTCGAGCACCATGCCTTCAGCTTGAAAGCTTCCTTGCAGCGCGAGACTCTGCCCTTGCGAATCGATCCACGTTTGTTGCCAACGTTTGGTCTCTGCGTTGTAGAAGTTCAGGCTCGATCCTCTGAAACCTCCGGTGCCGGCCCAATCTTCGCTGATCGCGCAGCCGTTCAGAATCGAGCGGATGTTATTGCGCCCTGCGGTCTTCCCGCTCTGCACGACATCCCACTCGCCAAGCCAGAAATCGAACTGACGATGTTCGGCTGACGAACAAGGCGCAGCATTTGCGGGCGTTTGCGCCGCTGCGGGCAGCACTGCGAGCAGCGCGGCTGCAAGGTTTAAGCATCTTTGTGACATCGGTGCATCCTTTGTATCGCGGCTGTGACAATTCGCTTCACGCTTCGCTTCGATCGTAGCTTTCGACACCGGGCGTCGAGGTGCAGAAATTGCGAATTGTCGAGGCGTTTCGTATCGCTCGGCCAACTGAGTGTTGTTGTTTTTTCTGTTGTGTCGGTGTGATTAGCAATAACTGCAACCCGCTTTGAAGATGCGCGCGGATAGCCTCGCCGGAGTTGTTGAACTCAGGGGAGCAAGATGTTCAATCGCACGCAACTCAGCATTGCCGTCAGCGCCGCACTCACGATCGCACTTGTTGGAACCGTGACCGACGCAATGGCACAAACCACGCAACAATTGGATCGCGTCGAAGTGACCGGTTCGAGCATCAAGCGGATCGGCGCAGAGACCGCTCTTCCGGTGCAGACGATCACGCGCGAGGAAATTCAGCGCTCTGGCGCGTCGAACGTCGAGCAGTTGATGCAGACGATCTCGGCCAACCTCAGCGTCGGTTCGATCACCAGTTCGTCCTCGTCGGGCTCGACGACGCTCGGCATTTCGTCGATTTCGCTGCGCGGCTTGACGTCGCAGCGAACGCTGGTGCTGATCAACGGCCGCCGCATCACGCCATACGGCTACGGGTTCACCAACGACAGCGTATCGGTGGACGTCAACAGCATTCCGTTGGCTGCAATCGACCGCGTTGAGATACTCAAAGACGGCGCGTCGGCAATCTATGGATCTGACGCGATTGCGGGCGTCGTCAACTTCATCTTGCGCCGCGATTATCAGGGCGCGGAGGCGACAGCGGAGTACGGCGCCGCACGACAAGGTTCGGGGTCGATTGCGCGCGCCAGCGCAACCTTCGGATTGGGTGACCTGGCGAAGGATCGATTCAACGCGTTTGCGGTCGTCAGCTATCAGAAGGAAAAGGCGTTGTTCGGCAGAGACCGCGACTTCGCGGCCTCCGGCATCAACGTCGACAACTTCAACGATACGAGCTCTGGAAATACCTTTCCAGCCAATTTTGTTCCGGTCGACGGCTCATTTGGTTCACGCAATCCGTCCTTTCCCGCGTGCCCCGGCCCTTATGCAATACGCAGCCCTCTGTTTGACCAGATAGGCTCCCAGGGTTGCCGCTTCGATCCATCGCCGATCCTTGCGCTGTTTCCGGAAGCGGAGCGATACGGCATCTTCACCAGCGGTCGGTTTGATCTGACGCCGAACGTCCAACTGTTTGCCGAAGCGTCTTTCTATCGCAACGAGCAGAACACCCGCATCCAGCCGACGCCGATCTCGGACCAGTTCACCATTCCGCTGAACAATCCGCTGGCCGGGCAATATCCATACAGCTCATTTGTTGGCGGCGCACCGTTGCCGCCCGGCGAAGTCAGCGGCATTCCATACTCCACGATTGTGCTGACATCGGCCAGTCCGTTCTATCCCACCGCATTCGTGCAGCAGCAAACCGGCGGCGCTACGCCCGATTTACTGATTCGCTGGCGCTCGTCCGCACTCGGAGATCGCGACACGACCGACACGTCGGAAGCGACGCGTCTGGTGCTGGGTGCGCGGGGCACGTTTCTTTCAAACTGGGATTACGACACCGCCCTCTTGTACAGCAGAAGTGAAGTCAAGCAGACGGTAAACGACGGGTTCGTTCGGCTGACGCAGGTGATGCCGCTGTTGAACAGCGGGCAGATCAACTTCTTCGGACCCCAGACGCCTGCAGCTCAGGCCGCCCTCAATGCGACGAAGTTTTTCGGCGATGCTCTGAAGACCGAGACAAGCTTGCTCAGCTTGTCGGGCACCATGTCGACACAGTTGGGACGCTTGCCAGGCGGACCGCTCGGACTCGCGCTCGGGGCGGAAGGTCGTCGCGAGGCGTACAAACTTGACCCTGCGCTGGTGCTGCAACAGGGCGACTTAACGGGTTATGGTGGCAATTTCTTCCCGGTCGATCGGGATCGCAATGTCTACGCCGTTTTTGCGGAAGTAGCGGCTCCAATCCTGCGCAACCTCGAGTTGAGCGCTGCGGTCCGGTATGACGATTACGAAGGCGTCGGATCTTCTACCAATCCCAAAGTCGGCGTCCGCTTCCAGCCGATTCAGCAAGTGCTGTTGCGCGCATCTGCCGGCAAAGGATTTCGCGCGCCGAGCCTGCTCGATTTGTTTGCACCCCGGACGACGGGGGTGACGATCCCTGGATTGAACGATCCTATTCGTTGCCCGATCACTGGATCGGCACTCGACTGTGTGACGCAGTTTCCGATCACCAACGGCGGCAACAGTGCGTTGGTACCTGAAGAGTCGCGCAACGTAAACGTAGGTATCGTGTTGGAGCCGGTCAACAATGTCTCGTTGTCGGTCGACTACTTCAACATCAAGGTTGAGGAGTTCATCACCACCAACATACCGGCTCCGGTCATCCTGTCCGATCTGACGCGCTACGGCTCGTTGGTCACGCGCGGCGCGCCAACCACGTTTGGTGGAGCGACAATTCCCGGGCCAATCATTGACATCGATCAGACCAACATCAATCTGGGCAGTGCTTACATTGCTGGGATCGACGTCGATCTGCGCGCAGCAACGCCGATGACGGTGTATGGCCGGCTCGGGTTCAGCCTGAACGGAACTTACTTCAGCAAGTACGACGTCGAGAACCCCGACGGGTCTTTCGCAAATCAGCTTGATACGGCCAGTGCCGTCGGGGGCGTCACACCGAGATGGCGGCACTATGCGGCGGTGACGTGGACGTATGGGCCGGTGGCACTGACCTTTGCGCAGCAGTATCAAAAGAGCTATTACGACTTGCCAGGCACCTTCGAGTTCGTATCACCTGATCCAGTCCCGTTGCGCAAGGTGGGTGCGTACGAAATCTACAACCTGCAAGGCGTCTACACCGGTATTCGAAACCTGACGGTGACGCTCGGAGCGCGTAATCTCTTCGACAAAGATCCGCCGTATACGAACGCCGGCGGTCAGACATCGTTCCAGGCGGGCTACGACCCGCTCTATGCTGATCCGCGTGGCCGCTTTCTGTACGCGCGCCTGGGCTATAAATTCTTTTAGAGAGCAACCGCTGCAGACACAACCCGCCGCAAGGCGGGTTTTCATTTTTGGTTTCCATGCGGTTTGCAACGCGCGCGTGACAAAGCTGTACGACGTTGTTTTGCATGCGTTGATTCTGAGATTAGCAATAAGTGCAACGCTCCCGGTGATGACCCAAAGATAGTCTCGTTCGCTTGGCTGTTCGGACAACGACGGGGGTCACCACAGATGTTCAAGCGAACGCAAGTCAGCCTTGCGGTCGGCGCAGCATTGAGCGCCGGCTGTTTCTGCATCGTTACGAGCGCGACGGCTCAAACGCAGGCGCAGAGCCTCGATCGGGTCGAAGTCACCGGCTCGCTGATCCGACGCATCGAAGGCGAGACTTCGCTGCCTGTCGTTACGATCAACGTCGAAGAACTGCAAAAGGCCGGCGTCACAAACGCGGAGCAAGCAGTGAAGTTCATTACGCAGGCGCAGGGTGGACAGGTCACGACGCGATCGGTGAGCTCTACCAACGGCGCAGCCGCCTATGCGGACCTGCGTTCACTGGGCGCGCAGCGCACGCTTGTGCTTCTGAACGGGAAGCGAATTGTCAGCAATCCGTTTTCGAGTGTTGCAGTCGACTTGAATACATTGCCGCTCGCTGCGGTTCAACGCATCGAAACATTGCCCGATGGTGCTTCCGCTACCTATGGCACCGACGCGATTGCCGGCGTGATCAACTTTGTGACCCGCAGGGAATATCGCGGCGTCACGGTCGGTGCAGAGGTGCAGATTCCGCAGGACAGCGGAGGCGAGGTCTACCTGGCCAACCTGCTGGGTGGATTCGGTGACCTCGCGACGCAGGGATGGAACGTCTACGGAAGCCTCAACTACCGAACACAAAAACCATTGCGCGGCGATGAGCGCGACTTTGGTAGCCGTTCGTGGATCCCGGAGCGAGGCTTCAACGCTTTGAGCCCGACGACGTTCCCGGGCAACTACAGTCAGACCGTTGGCGCCGTGACGACGATTGTGAACACGAACCCGTCGCTGCCGGGTTGTCTTCCTCCCACGTCGATCAACTCGGGTCCGACGTTCGCTCAGGGAGGCACCGGGCTGGGGGCCAACGTGTGCGGCGCCGACAATCAGACTTTCGTCAATCAGGTTCCCGAGCAAGATCAGTGGTCGGCATTTCTGCGTGGCTCGCTCGCGCTGGGGGCGAACCATACGGCGTTTGTGGAGTATTTCCGCGCGCTTAACACGGTCGTCACTCAACAAGGGCCTTCGCCCGAGACCGGTCTGACGATGACGCCTGCCAGTCCGTTTTATCCGGGCAACGGCACTACGCCGATCACCGACCCTGCGTTGAATCCAACCCAGCCGATTTCGGTTTCATGGCGCACCACCATTCTTGGACCGCGCGCCAACGAGCAGGAGAACACAACTCAGCGCGCGATCGCAGGAGTGGAGGGGTCAGTGGCGGGCTTTGACTATCAACTCGCCGCGCTGTGGTCTAAATCTGAGGTGGAGAACATTTTTATCAGCGGATATCCGCAAACGTTTGCGTTGCGCAATGGCGTGGCCGGTACCGGCGGGGCTCCATTTCTAAATCCCTTTGGGCCGCAGACACCTGCGGGACTGGCTTATCTGCAGGCCAGCACAGTGTCCGGCCTGTTGCAGGAAGGCGAGGGCGAATTGCGCAGTGTCAATGGCGTGCTATCGCGCCAGTTTGGCATGCTTCCAGGTGGGCCGATGACGGCCGCACTCGGGGCCGAATATCGCGAAGAAGAAATGCTCTATCGCACCGATGTACCGAAAGCGAGCCAGGCCGCCAGCTCCGGTCTCGCAGGCAATGCTCCGTTGCGCGAAGGAGATCGCAGCCTGAGCGCTGTAGCGCTCGAGTTGAGTTTCCCGTTTGCAAAGAACTTCGAAGTCAACGCTGCGATGCGCTACGACCATTACAGCGACGTCGGCAGTACGGTCAATCCGAAGGTTTCGTTTCGATACCGCCCGACCGAGCAGCTTCTTCTGCGCGGGTCGTACAACACCGGCTTCACCGCGCCGACGCTGACGCAGCTGAATCTGCCGCAACAGAATACGTTTACTGCGACGCGCTACAACGACCCGGTGCTGTGTCCTAACGGCGTCCCCGCGCCGGGGGCGCAAGCGAGCCGCGATT
>DATLMT010000271.1:0-11908 GCA_035537135.1 Burkholderiaceae bacterium
CAGCCGGTTCAGCGCGCCGAGCCGGCGCCGGCAGCGCAGCCCGCACCGCGCGCGGAGCCGCCGCGACAGAAAGAAGCGGTGCGCGAGTTGTCGCGATCGAAGCAGCTGCAGTAGCACCTTGCGAAATCAACGTCGGGCGTACGCGCAAAGATCGGCGCGTCACGCTCGCACGTGCAAATCGTCGCCGGTAAATGTAAGCGATAGGCGATCAATGACGATCTGCTTAGAGCCATTTTCGACGCGCCCGGCAATCAGTGCCACAAACCCTTCCTGACGTGCGATTTCGACACTCCGTTCCGCATCCGAATGCGCAACGAAGAGCGCAAAGCCCGCTCCCATGTTCAAGTTGCCATACGCCTCACGGTCGTCGATCGACGCATGGCGCTGGATAAAGCGAAGTACCGGCGGCACCGATGGAATATGCGCGATGCGATACGTAAACGATTTCGGGTGCCGCATCAGCTTGCGCCATCCATGACCAGTGACGTTGACGCAATAGTGGACAGCGATGCCGTGAGCAGCCAGCGCCTCCGTGACGCGCGCATAAAGCAAGGTCGGTCTTAGCAGCGCCTCGCCGAACAGCGTGCCGTCTTCGACCGGCGTCGCGTAGCCGTCGGGTAATCGCTCGGCAAGCTTGCGCGCTAGCGAAATCCCATTGGCGTGAATGCCGCTTGATTCAAGCAGCACGATTGCATCGCCCGCTGCCAGCCTGTCACCAAGCGTCAAGCGAGACTTTGGCCGCACGATCCCGACACACGACGCAGCAAGGTCGATTCGGCCGGACTCAATGACCCCCGCAAGAGCCGGGGTCTCGCCCCCGCCCCATGCAACGCCGCATTGATCGCACGCACGCTTCCAGCCCTCGACCAAATCGCGCGCGCGCTGTTCATCGGCAAACCAGTCGCTGCCGCCGGCTGCCCAGTAGGCGTGCACCGAAATCGGCGTCGCACCGACGGTAATGATGTCGTTGACCGCCATTGCAAGCGTGTCCTGCGCGATCTGGTCGTAGTACGTGCGACCTTGGCTGCCGGGGAGCTCGCGCACCGCGTCGGCGACCAGCGCCTTGGTGCCAAGACATTCGGTGATCGATGCGAGATAAAAATCGCCGCAGTCAACGACGTAAGCTGATTCTCCGCGCGACGCCGCCACCTCGCTCAACCCATGCTGCGACAAATTGCTCGCCGTGTCTGCGGCTGCGCGCTGGGCGAGCAGCTTCAGCGGATCGATCTTTGTGTAATCGACGCCTGCCTGTTTGTAGTCGAGTCTGGCCATCGGCTCCGAACGGTAAACTGCGGCACGCTCGCTAGATCAACGCCGGCAGTCGAAGCGCGATTCTAGTTGCCGCGTTTCGGTCGAACGCTTTACCTCATTTGTGAGCACTCCGCGCCAGTTAACGCTGGATCTGGTCAAGCCCGCCCGGCCTTCGCTCGACAATTTCGTTGTCGGCCGCAACGCCGAGGCGGTTGCCGCATTGCGCGCCGTCGCTGACGGCAGTGGAGAGCATTTCGTCTATCTGTGGGGAGAAACGGGTGCCGGCCGCTCGCACCTACTGCGTGCGCTCGGGCTGCGACCATCGGACGGGATTCAATTTTTTGATGCGCAAATACCTTTGTTCCTCGTCGACGACGTTGACGGTTGTAGCGAATCCCAGCAACAGCGATTGTTTGTGCTACTGAACGAGATTCGCGCAGTCAGCACCGCACGCTTCGTTGGCGCCGGCAGTACAGCACCGATGCAATTGCCGTTACGCGACGACGTTCGTACCCGCCTCGCATCGGGGCTGGTTTATCAGATCCATGCGTTGAGCGACGAGGAAAAGGCGCTGGCGCTGTCAGCACACGCCGCGTCGCGCGGGCTGGCACTGCCCGCCGAAGTGATCGACTATTTGCTGACGCACATGCCGCGCGACATGCGGACGCTGGTCGCGGTGGTCGACGCTCTCGACACTTACGCCTTATCGGTGAAAAAGCAGCTCACGGTGGCGCTCGTTCGCCAGTGGGCCGACACCGCTTTGTAGCGCCTAAGATTCGTTGCATGCGATTAGCGCTGTTCGACCTTGACCACACGCTGCTGCCGATCGACAGCGCGGATACCTGGTCGCACTTTGTCGTCAACAAAGGCGGGCTCGACCCGGTCGACTATGGCGCACGCATCGAGGAATTTGCGCACACCTACCGTGCCGGCACGTTCGACGTCGAAGGCTACGTCCGATTCCAGATGGAGCTGCTGGCGCTTTTTCCGCGCTCGATGCTCGATACTTGGCATCTACAGTTCATGGACCAGCACGTGAAGCCGCACATCCGAAGTGAAGCGGTCGCGCTGGTCGACTCGCATCGCCAGCGCGGGGATGAGCTGGCGCTGGTAACCGGCACCAATGCGTACGTCGTGACGCCGATCGCCCGCGAGTTCGGGATCGAGCATGTGCTTGCGGTGGAGCCCGAGGTCCGCTCAGGGCAATTCACAGGCGGCTACGTCGGCACGCATACGTATCAGCAGGGAAAAGTGCGCAAGGTCGAGGAGTGGCTCGCGGCGCGCGAACAAACATGGGACGACACGATCACGATCTGCTATGGCGACTCTATCAACGACTTGCCCTTGCTGGAGCGCGCGACACATCCGGTCGTTACCAACGGTGACGCGCGGCTGATCGCGATCGCGCAGCAACGTGGATGGCAAACGCTGCAGCTGTTCGAGCCGACGCATACGGCCGACACCGCATGATCAAGCGCAGCATCGACAAAATGCGCGAGCGGGTTCAAACCCTTTTCAAGCGCAAGCCCAAGCGCAGCCGCGAACCCAAGCGCATTCCGGCCGGCGAGCACAAGATCAATTGCGAGCTAGTCTCGCGCTCCGCGCTGCGCGTGTGCGAGACGCTGCAGAAAGCCGGCCATCGCGCATACATCGTCGGCGGCGCGGTCCGCGATCTGTTGCTCGACATCGCACCGAAAGACTTCGACATCGCCACTGACGCCACGCCGGAGCAGATCAAGTCGCACTTTCGGCGGGCGTTCATCATTGGCCGCCGCTTCAAGCTGGTGCATGTGATGTTTGGCCAGGAGACGATCGAGGTGTCAACGTTTCGTGCGCTGGTCAACGCCGATCGCCTGATCGATGAGCACGGTCGCGTGCTCGCCGACAACCTGTACGGCGAGCAGAACGAAGACTCTGCGCGGCGCGATTTCACAATCAACGCGCTCTATTACGACCCGACCACCGGCGACGTGCTCGACTATCACGACGGCGTCAAAGATCTGCGTGCGCGTCGGCTGCGCATGATCGGCGAACCGACCGAGCGTTATCGCGAAGACCCGGTGCGCATGCTGCGCGCGGTGCGCTTCGCCGCGAAGCTCGGGTTCGCAATCGACGAAGCGACGCGCGAGCCGATTCACCGGATGGCAGAGTTGATCGAAAATGTTCCGGCTGCTCGTTTGTTCGACGAAATGCTGAAGTTGCTGACGAGCGGCCATTCGGTAGCCTGCATCACGCGCCTGCGCGCCGAGGGGTTGCATCACGGCTTGTTGCCGTTGCTCGACGTGATTCTCGAACAACCCGCCGGCGAGCGCTTCGTGATGCTGGCCCTGTCACGCACCGACGAACGCGTGCGTGCCGGCAAGAGAATCTCGCCCGGGTTTCTGTTCGCCACCTTGCTATGGAACGACGTGCTGGCCAAATGGAATGCGCGGCTCGCCAAGGGCGAGCATCGGATTCCAGCGTTGAACGTGGCCATCGACGAAACGATTGACGCTCAAACTGAAAAGCTGGCGATCCAGCGCCGGTTCGTATCCGACATGCGGGAAATCTGGGGCTTGCAGCCGCGCTTCGAGCGCCGGACGGGCCGCTCGCCGTTTCGGTTGGTCGAGCACCTGCGCTTCCGTGCCGGTTATGATTTCCTGCTTTTGCGCGCGGCCGCCGACGAGATTCCGGTCGCGTTGGGGGACTGGTGGACCCGCTTTTCGCAGGCGAGCCTGGACGAGCGCGAGCAACTGATCGTCGAAGCCGCACGGGAGAGCGGCCCAACTTCGACGACGGCAAATCGACGGCGCCGCCGACGGCGAGGCCGCAATGAGGACGGCGCAGCGAACGTTGCTTAAAGGCCCGAGTGAAACGAACCGCATACATCGGTCTGGGCGCCAATCAGGGTGAGATGGTTGAGTCGCTGAAAGCTGCGTTCGACTCGCTGCGCTCGCTCGAACAGTCCGAACTGTTGGCGGTTTCGCCGTTCTACAAATCTGCGCCGATCGATGCAACCGGACCGGACTTCGTGAACGCGGTGGCGAAGCTGGAGACCGCGCTCGAGCCGTACGGCCTGCTACTGCATCTGCTCGACATCGAGTTGATACTGGGCCGCAAGCGTCGTGGCCAAGGCCAAAAGAAAAATGCGCCGCGCAACGTCGATCTGGATCTGCTGCTGCTCGGCGACATGATTATCCAGAGCACACCGCTGACACTGCCCCATCCGCGTCTGCACCAGCGCGCTTTCGTGCTCAAGCCTCTGCTCGATCTCGCACCGGAAATTCGTATCCCTGGGCAGGGATCGGCGAGCGATTTCATGAAGTCGGTGTCCGACCAACGCATCGAGTTGCTAGAAGAGTCAGCCGAGCAATAGCGTGACTCTGGCCGGCAGGTATCGCTACGTGGTGATCGAAGGGCCAATTGGCGCCGGTAAGACCTCGCTTGCAAACAAGCTCGCGCAGCATTACTCAGCGCATACGCTGCTAGAGCAACCTGACTCGAACCCCTTTCTTGAGCGCTTTTATCGCGACCAGGCACGTTACGCGCTGCCTACGCAGCTGTTCTTTCTGTTTCAGCGCGTGCAGCAGCTTCGCGAGATCGCACAACTAGATTTGTTCCGGACCTCGGTCGTGGCCGACTTCCTGCTGGAAAAAGATCCGCTGTTTGCGCGACTGACGCTGGCCGACGACGAGCTGAAACTGTATGAGCAGATTTTCGTGCAGCTGAAGCCGCAGGCGCCGCTGCCCGATCTGGTGATC
This sequence comes from Burkholderiaceae bacterium, assembly GCA_035537135.1. Taxonomy (GTDB): domain Bacteria; phylum Pseudomonadota; class Gammaproteobacteria; order Burkholderiales; family Burkholderiaceae_F; genus JACCZX01. Next base: position 4,992 of record DATLMT010000271.1, read on the forward strand.
TACCTGCAGGCTCCGCCCGACACGCTGGTCGAGCGCGTGCTACGGCGGGGCAATCCGATTGAATCGGGTATTTCAGAAACCTACCTGCGCGCATTGTCAGATAGCTACACGCGTTTCTTTCATCGATACGATGATGCACCGGTGTTGATCGTCAACACCGAGCACTTGAACCCGATCGAGCGGGACGAAGACTTCGAGCTGCTGCTGTCCCGCGTCGACAAGATGCGCGGCCGGCGAGAGTATTTCAACCTGGCGGCATGAGCGTTCATCCGCAACAACAGTCAACATCGAAGCCGGTCACCCTGTTGCAGCTGGCTGATATGCGCGCGCACGGCGAGCCGATCGCGATGCTGACGTGCTATGACGCAAGCTTCGCCCGACTGCTTGACGGTTGCGGGGTCGACTGTGTATTGGTCGGCGACTCGTTGGGCATGGTGGTTCAAGGGCATGACTCAACGCTGCCGGTAACGGTCGAACACATCGAGTATCACGTGCGCGCCGTTGCGCGCGGCACGCAGCGCGCGTGGTTAGTCGCCGACATGCCGTTCGGCAGTTATCACAGCACGCCCCAGTCGGCGTTCGGCAATGCGGTGCGCTTGATGCAGGCCGGTGCGCAAATGGTCAAGATCGAAGGCGGTGCCTGGCTCGCGCCGACAATCGAATTCCTGGTAGCGCGTGGCGTTCCGGTGTGTGCGCACCTGGGGCTGACACCACAATCCGTGCACGCGTTGGGCGGCTACCGTATCCAGGGTCGAACCGACGCCGCTGCCGAGCAATTGCTGCGCGATGCGCTGGCGCTGCAAAACGCTGGCGCTTCAATGCTGGTACTGGAGCTAATTCCTGCGGCGGTCGCCGAGCGACTCACGCGCGAGCTGCAGATTGCAACCATCGGCATCGGTGCCGGCGCCAAATGTTCGGGCCAAGTACTGGTGCTGCACGACATGCTCGACGTATTTCCGGGCAAGAAACCGCGCTTCGTGCGCAACTTCATGGCGGGTGCTCCTGACATTGGCACCGCGGTTCGTACCTACGTGCAAGCGGTCAAACAGCGGACGTTCCCCGCGGCCGAGCACGAATACTCATGAAAGTCGTCCACACGGTCGAAGAACTGCGCGACCAGTTGCGTGGCCAAAATCGTGCTGCGTTCGTCCCGACGATGGGAAATCTGCACGACGCGCACCTCGCGCTGATGAGCATGGCGCACCAGCACGGCGATCCGGTGGTGGCGTCGATCTTCGTTAATCGTTTGCAGTTCGGGCCCAACGAAGATTTCGACAAGTACCCACGCACTTTGCAAGACGACATTGACAAGCTGCAGCAGCAAAATCGCGTCTACGTGCTGTTTGCCCCGGATGAAAAGGAGTTGTACCCCGAGCCGCAGAATTACCGCGTGAGTCCCCCGCCGGATCTGGGAGACATTCTGGAAGGCGAATTTCGACCTGGTTTCTTCGTCGGCGTCACGACCGTCGTGCTGAAGTTGCTGTCGTGCGTGCAACCTAAAGTCGCGGTGTTCGGCAAGAAGGACTATCAGCAGCTGATGATCGTGCGCAACATGTGCCGCCAGTTCGCATTGCCGACGGAAATCGTGCCGCACGAAACAGTGCGCGATGCGGACGGTCTTGCTTTGTCATCGCGCAATAGGTTCCTGTCCGAGACCGAACGCAAGGAAGCACCACGGCTGTATCGAATGCTCAATCAAACGCGCGGTCGCATGCTGCAAGGGGAAATGGACGTCAATCGAATGGAGCAGGACGCGCGGCGGGAGCTTGCCGACGCAGGCTGGCAGGTCGACTATGTTGCGGTGCGCCGGCGGCGGGATTTGCACAAACCCACTGCCGAGGAGGTGGCTACCCGCGAACCATTGGTGGTGCTCGCAGCGGCGAAGCTCGGCACGACACGCCTGATCGACAACCTTGAAGTCTGAGAAAAAACCGAATAAGCGATAATCCGCGTCCCAATTCGGCCGGGCTGGCGGAACTGGTAGACGCGCCGGACTCAAAATCCGGTTCTGGAAACAGAGTGTGGGTTCGATTCCCTCGCCCGGCACCAAGCAGTTTCGCTTCGCGTTTTTGACGCGTCGCCAGCGTTGAGCGGCCATGCCTTCTCACCACTTCGGGCACGTCTACATCACTTCGACCGGCGCCTATTTCCCCGGCGAGAGTGTCAGCAACGACCGCATCGACGAATACATCGCACCACTTAACGGCAAGTCCTCGCGACTGAAGCGGCGCATTCTTGCCGACAACGGCATCGAACACCGCTACTACTCCACCGGCCCGGACGGCGAGACGCGCTGCAGTGCTGCCCGGATGGCGGCCGAAGCAATCCGCGCGTGCCTCGAAAATGCAGGAGTAACGCTGGAAGACATCCAGATGCTATGCACGGGTACCGCCGGCGGCGATGCAACACTGCCCGGCTTCGCCAACATGGTGCAGGGCGAGCTCGCCTCGCCACCGATGGCGACCAGCAGCCATGCCGGGGTATGCGCCGCCGGGCTGGCGGCGCTGGAGCATGCGGCCATGGCACTCGACGGCGAGCGCGTGCGCCGTGCATTGGTAGCGACCAGCGAAGTGCCGTCGCGATTGTTCAAGCGCTCGCGCTTCGCGAGTCGGGGTTATGACGTTGATTTCGACGCCCACTTTCTGCGCTGGATGTTGTCAGACGCCGCGGGCGCGTGGTTGCTCGAGCGTGAGCCGCACGGCAAGCATCCACTGAAGTTGCTGGGCGTGCACCTGCGGTCCTTCGGCGGCGACTATCACGTGTGCATGCAGGTGGGTCTTGCGGCCAAGTCCGCGCGGTCTTATCTCGACTACGAATCCTTCGCAGCGGCCGAAGCGGATGGCGCTTACGCATTGCGGCAGAACATCCGGCTGCTGCCGAATCTTTTCGACGTCGCCATTCATGAATACGTGCGGCTAACGCAATCAGGCTGGATCGATCCAGCGCGCGTCGACCATTTTCTCTGCCACTATTCCTCGCAGCGGTTCGCGCCCGTGGTGCGCGACCTGCTGGACAAAGCGGGCTTGACGATTCCCGACCAGCGCTGGTACAGCAACCTCCAGTGGCGCGGTAACACCGGTGCAGCGTCGATCTTTGCGATGCTGCACGACTTTCTGCAGGATCGCGAAGTCAAGCCCGGCGAGCGCATTCTCTGTTTCGTTCCAGAGTCCAGCCGCTTCACCGTCGGTTTCGTCCTGCTTGAGGTCGCACAGTCTCAGCCGCGCAGTGCGGAGTGGCGGTTGCCTGCCGACCCAGCGCTACCGGCTCCGCCGCATGACCCTGACTCGGTGGGTGATCCGCTGACGCGCCGATTGCTGACAGAACTCGCACAGGTGTGGCACAGCTATCGATCGCGTGCGTGGCGATCACCCATCGTCGCCCGCATCACCGCCGGCAGAGTCACCGATCAAGACATGCTGCGGTGGATGGAAGATTGGATTCCGCAAGTGCAACAGGGAAGCATCTGGATGCGCAAAGGCGTCGCCCATCTTGACGACCGCTTTGCAAGCTTGCGTGACCTCGTCACCGTTCACGCCGGCGAGGAGCAATACGACTTTCGAATCCTGTTCGACGATTATCGGCGCGCCGGGGGCTCGGTGACGAGCATCGATCAGCTTCAGCGCAATGCAGGCGGCGAAGCATTAAATGCGTACCTTCACGCACGCGCAGAACAGCCGAACCCAGTCGGTCTGCTCGGCGCAATCTATATCATCGAGGGCACCGGCCAACGTATCGTGCCGTCGCTGCTGCCTGCCATCAGACAACAATTGGGGCTGCCGCTCGAAGCCGTGCGATTTCTTCACTATCACGGAGAAAACGACGTAAGACACCTTGCGCGCTGGCTCGAATGCGCCGCTATCGCGCTCGAAGTGGACGGCGCCGCAGCGGTGGACGACATCGTGTCGACAGCACGCAACACGGCTGAGCTGTACCTGATGCAGCTATACGCCGTCAGGATCGATGTGCAGTGAAACATAAGGTCGATTTCGATTCGCTGCAGCACGATCCTCGAGACCCGAACCCGTGGCAGGCACTGTATCTCGATCAGAGCACGCCGATCGATCCGGACGTGAAGTGTGCTTGGCTGATTGACTCCAGCTCATGGTGCCGCCAGTTTGGCCTGCCGATCATTCGGCCGCTGGCGCGCCTGACGATCGTCGTGTTTCAACTAGTGAAGACGATCCTGCCGAAAAGCTTTACATCTTCTCGTTTGCTGCATCGATTTTTGTCCTGGGGCCTGCGCATGTTTGTTAGCCCGCAGGCGAACTGGCTTATCTTGCGTCACCTGCACATCGGCAGCGAGATCCTCGCTTTCATTGCGAGCAACACTCCCGGCACGGTCGTTCCGCTAAACCCGCTGCGCCCCACTCAACTAAATCATGTGCGGGACGATCTGTTTCTAAGGCACGACCTCAATCTGTTTAACTTCGTCATCAACATCAACCGCGAGTTAAGAGCGCAAGGCAGAGAAGTGGAGCCGCCACCGCGGCTCGACTTCTCCGGCATCAGCGAAGGCAACTTTGGGATCGAGTCGATGCCGGACCGATGGCACAACTGCATTGACTTACAAACGGCTATCGAGCTCTTTACGCCGGCCTATCAAATCTTCCTGACCGATCATGATTTCTGGCGCGCCACCAACTCGCTGCAGCTCGATGAGACGATTGCCATTTATTGCGCGCGCATCTTGCAGCAGCCGCAAAATTTGGTTCTACTGAACAACAAGCACCCCATCGTGCCGGAGTCCACCTTGCGCGCCGGCTATCGCCTTGTCTTGCACGGGCTCGCTGCGGAAATGCTCTATGAGCTGCTGGTGCGCGCAAAGCGGCACCAAGCAGGTTTATGAGCACAGCTTCGACGCTTCACACAGACCCAGAACTCACGCTTGCGGACTTTGATTTTGACTTACCTGGTGAACTGATCGCCCAGCATCCGTTGGCGGATCGTGCGGGGAGTCGCCTGTTGCACGTAACAGAAAAACTTGCAGACCGAAGCTTTACCGACATCGCCTCGCTGCTGCGCGCGGACGATCTGCTGGTGTTTAACGATACGAAAGTGATCAACGCACGTCTGTTGGGACGCAAGCCCAGCGGCGGCAAAGTCGAGGCGCTCATCGAGCGTGTGCTCGAACCGACCCTCGCGCTGGCGATGGTGCGCACCAGTCATACGCCCGTGCGGGGAACGCACTTGATCTTCGACGATGTGGTGCACGCAACGGTCGAGGGACGACAGCAGGATTTTTTCCTGCTTCGCTTCGACCGCGACGTGCAGACGGTGCTCGCACGGCACGGCCTCGTGCCGCTGCCCCCTTACATCGAGCATGCTGCAGATTCGATCGATGCACTTCGCTATCAAACCGTCTACGCCACACGGCCGGGCGCGGTTGCGGCACCCACTGCGGGTCTTCACTTCACTGAGGATCTATTAATACGCTTGCGCGAACGCGGCATCGAGTTCGCGCACGTCACGCTGCACGTCGGTGCCGGTACTTTCCAGCCGGTACGAGTCGAACGCATCGCAGACCACCGCATGCATGCGGAGCGTTATGAAATTTCGGAGCCCGCTGCGAACGCGATCAACGCCGCCCGCGACGCTGGCCGCCGCATCGTTGCGGTCGGCACGACCAGCCTGCGGGCATTGGAATCAGCCACTGAGGAATCTGCAGCGCAAGTGCGTTCGGGCGTACGTGAAACCGTGCTGTTCGTCACGCCGGGATTTCGCTTCCGGGTCGTCGATCTGCTTCTGACCAATTTCCATTTGCCAAAGTCGACGCTGCTGATGCTGGTCTCCGCGTTTGCAGGACTCGATTGCATTCGCGCCGCGTACGCTCACGCCATCGCGCAGCGCTATCGTTTCTTTAGCTATGGCGACGCAATGTTGCTCGAACGCGCATGTTGAAGTTCAACGTCACAGCGCACGATGGATCGGCGCGCGCCGGGCGTTTGACGCTGTCGCATGGAGACGTCGACACACCGGTGTTTATGCCGGTCGGTACCTACGGCACTGTTAAGGCGATGGCGCCCGTTGAACTCGTCGACCTCGGCGCACAGATCATTCTGGGAAACACGTTTCATCTGTGGCTGCGCCCCGGTCTAGACGTCATCGCTGCGCACGACGGCCTGCATCGATTCATGGGCTGGACGCGCCCGCTATTGACCGACTCGGGCGGGTTTCAAGTGTTCTCCCTTGGAAAGCTGCGCAAGATCAGCGAAGACGGCGTGCAGTTCGCCTCGCCCGTCAACGGCGATCGATTGCTTCTCACGCCCGAGGAATCGATGCGAATTCAGCGCGCACTGGATTCGGATATTGCGATGGTGTTCGACGAATGCACCCCGTTTCAAATCGACGGTCGGATGGCGACACACAGTGAAGCGGCCGACTCAATGCGGCTATCGCTGCGTTGGGCGCAGCGCAGTGCGAGCGAATTCAGTCAGCGCGGCAAGAACAGCCTGTTTGGGATCATTCAGGGCGGAATGTTCGAGGCGCTACGCGACGAATCGCTCGCTGGGCTGGTCGACATCGGGTTCGATGGCTATGCGATCGGCGGGCTCTCAGTGGGAGAGCCAAAGCAGGAGATGATGCGCATCCTTAGCCACACCGCGCCGCAAATGCCGGCCAACAAGCCGCGCTACCTGATGGGCGTCGGCACTCCGGAAGACCTGATAGAAGCTATCAGCGCCGGCATCGACAGGTTTGACTGCGTGCTGCCGACCCGCAACGCACGCAATGGCTGGTTGTTCACGCGCTACGGTGACATCAAGCTGCGCAACAGCCGCTACCGCACCGACACCGCGCCGCCCGATGAAACCTGCGGCTGCCCTGCCTGTCGAAGGTTCACCCGCGCATACTTGCACCACTTGCAGCGGATCAACGAAATTCTCGGGGCGCGGCTAAATACCATTCACAATCTTTATTAC
>DATLMT010000272.1:0-3035 GCA_035537135.1 Burkholderiaceae bacterium
TCCAGATACGGCAGCAGTCCGGTCTTCTGCAAATATTCCGTGACGATGCGCGAGCCTGGTGCGAGCGACGTTTTGATCTGCTTGCGCACCGTCAGACCGGCTTCCACCGCTTTCTTCGCAAGCAGTCCTGCTGCGAGCAGCACGCCGGGGTTGCTCGTATTGGTGCACGATGTGATCGCGGCGATCAACACGTCGCCGTCGGCGATTGCGCCGCCGCGCTCCGGGGAAAGGGCAGGCTGCACCAACGGCCGGTTGCCTTTCATCTCAACCACATCTCGCGGCGCACCCTCCGGTATCGCCGGCCCGGTACCCGCGCGGATCCCCTCGTCAAACCCGAGCGCAAACCGCTGCGACAACCGCTCACTGGGCTGATTGAATCCGTTTTCCAACACCGGCGCTGAAAACAATCGCGTGAATTCGCGCTTCACGTTGCCGATCTCGATCCGATCTTGCGGACGCTTAGGCCCGGCAAGCGACGGCGCGACGGTGCCGAGGTCGAGCGACACAACCGATGAATAGTCGATTGCGCCGGCCTTCGGAATACCGAACATCCCCTGTGCGCGAAAGTAAGCTTCAAAGGCGGCAAGCTCGTCGTGCGTGCGTCCGGTTCCCTCAAAATACGAAATCGTCTTTTCGTCGACCGGAAAAAATCCCATCGTCGCACCGTACTCAGGGGCCATGTTGCCGATCGTTGCTCTATCTGGCACAGCCAGGCTCGAGGTGCCTTCGCCGAAGAATTCGACGAATTTGCCGACCACTTTGGCTTTGCGCAGCAGCTCGGTGATCGACAGCACGAGGTCGGTTGCCGTCACGCCCTCTCGCAGCTTGCCTTTTAGATGCACTCCGACTACATCGGGTGTCAAGAAGTACACCGGCTGGCCCAGCATGCCGGCTTCGGCTTCGATACCGCCGACGCCCCAGCCGACGACACCGATGCCATTGATCATCGTTGTGTGGCTGTCGGTGCCAACCAGCGTGTCCGGGTAGTAAATGCCGTCTTTTCTGTACACGCCGCGCGCCAGATATTCAAGGTTGATCTGATGCACGATGCCGAAGCCAGGTGGCACGACGCCGAACGTGTCGAACGCCTGCATGCCCCACTTCATGAATTCATAGCGCTCGCGATTGCGCTGAAACTCGAGCTTCATGTTCAGATCAAGCGCGTCCTTGGTGCCGTAATGATCGACCATCACCGAGTGATCGACGACCAGATCAACGGGTACCAGCGGCTCGATCGTCTTCGCGTTCTTGCCCATCGCAGCAGCGACATTGCGCATCGCGGCCAGGTCCGCCAGCAGTGGAACGCCGGTGAAATCCTGCAGCACGACGCGCGCGACGACGAACGGAATTTCATCGGTCCGTGCCGCTGTCGGTTTCCAGCCTGCGAGCTGACGGACGTGCTCTTCCGTGACTTTTATGCCGTCGCAATTGCGCAGCACGGACTCAAGCACGATGCGGATGGAGACCGGCAGGCGCGAGACCTTGCCTAACCCAGCGGTCTCGAGCGCGGCCACGTTATAGAACTTGCCCCGCTTGGGGCCGACATTGAATTCTTGCAGCGAGTTAAACAAATTGTGCGGCATATCGCCTCATATGACCATCATGTCCACGAACTCATGCACCGGCGTAGCGGACAACCGCTTGGAGTCCATGCACAAATCCAGAATCGCATCGGCCTGCTTCGCAGGAAAAACACGCGCCAGGTTCGTCTTGAATTTTTCGACCAGTAATGGAATGCCTTCCTTGCGCCGCCGCTTGTGCCCGATCGGATACGCGACGACCACCTCTTTCAGTTTCTTTCCATCTGCGAGCTCGACCGTTAGCGCGTTAGCAATCGATCGCTTGCTCGGATCGAGATAGTCTTTCGTGAACTGCTTGTCTTCGATACACACGATCTTGTCGCGCAAGGCATCGATCCGGGGATCGGACGCGACGTCGTCTTCGTAATCCTCCGCCGTTAACTGGCCGAAGATCAGCGGCACAGCGACCATGTACTGAATGCAGTGATCGCGATCGGCAGGGTTATTCAGCGGCCCCTTTTTGTCGATGATGCGAATGCACGCTTCGTGGGTGCGGATCGTGATTCTCTTTATGTCGGAAGCGGTCTTGCCGAGCTTGCGCAGCTGCTCATGCAGCGTCATCGCAGCTTCAACGGCGGTTTGCGAATGAAACTCGGCTGGAAAAGAAATCTTGAACAGGATGTGCTCCATCACGTACGAACCGTATGCCCGCTGAAACTTGAACTCGTTGCCCTTGAACAGCACGTCGTAAAAGCCCCAGGTTTTCGCTGACAGCACCGACGGATATCCCATCTCGCCGGTCTTCGCGATCAACGCGAGGCGTACCGCGCGCGACGTTGCGTCGCCTGCCGCCCAGCTCTTGCGCGACCCGGTATTCGGCGTATGCCGGTACGTTCGCAGCGACTGGCCATCGACCCACGCGAGCGATACCGCGTTGATGATTTCATCTCGCGTCAGGCCGAGCATCTGCGCAATGACGGCGGTCGAAGCAACCTTGACCAAAACGACGTGGTCGAGCCCCACCTTGTTGAACGAATTCTCGAGCGCAATACAACCTTGAATCTCGTGCGCTTTGATCATTGCAGTCAACACATCGTTGACCGTCAAGGGTGCCTTGCCCGCGGCGGCTGCATTGCGCGACAGCCAGTCTGCCGTAGCCAAGATGCCACCCAAGTTGTCCGAGGGATGACCCCATTCTGCTGCGAGCCATGTGTCATTGAAGTCGAGCCAGCGAATCATCGTGCCGATATCAAATGCGGCTTTTACCGGATCGAGCTGAAATTGCGTGCCGGGCACTTTGGCGCCGTTCGGCACCAGTGTCCCTTGCACAATCGGGCCCAGAAGTTTGGTGCACGCCGGATATTCGAGCGCTTCAAACCCGCAACCGAGCGTATCCATCAAGCAATGACGCGCCGTCTCGTAGGCGTCGTTGCTCTTGACTTTGTACTTGCTGACAGAGTCGACGATGTCGACCAGCACTTTGTCGGGCTTTGGGCGAACGTTGCTGACGTGGGA
>DATLMT010000273.1:0-7850 GCA_035537135.1 Burkholderiaceae bacterium
GTGTAGCGATTTACGGCGTACTCGATTTTTTCCGGCGCGTAGATGCGGAAGTGGTGTGCCTGTCCGAGCATGGGACCGACACCACCCATCTGGAACATCAGCCACTGCAAAGCGACGTATTTGTCACGCACATCGCGCGGCAGGTACTTGTTGGTCTTCGCAGCGAGATACAGCAGAATCGCGCCCGACTCGAAAATCGAGATCGGCTTGCTGTCCGGTCCGTCGGAATCGACGATCGCCGGCATCTTGTTATTGGGACTAATTTTCAGAAAATCCGGTTTGAACTGATCGCCGGCGCCGATATCGATTGCGTGCACCCGGTACGGCAGCGCGCACTCTTCGAGCATGATGTGGACCTTGTGGCCGTTCGGCGTGGGCCAGCTATATAGATCGATCATTTTGTAGCTCCAGCTTTTCCAAGTTCAACTTTCGCAATCGCATTGCGATGCACTTCATCCGGTCCATCGGCGAGCCGCAGCGTGCGCGAATGCGCATACGCATACGCGAGCGGAAAGTCGTCGCATACGCCACCGCCGCCATGCGCCTGGATCGCCCAGTCGATCACGTCGCACGCCACGTTTGGTGCGACCACCTTGATCATCGCAATCTCGGCTTTCGCCGCCTTGTTGCCGACGGTATCCATCAACCACGCCGCCTTCAGCGTCAGCAAACGCGCTTGGTCGATCCGGCAGCGCGCCTCTGCGATCCGCTCCTGCCACACCGTTTGACGCGATACCGCCGAGCCGAACGCGATGCGGGTCGACAGCCGCTCGCACATGAGTTCCAGCGCACGCTCCGCCAGCCCGATCGAGCGCATGCAATGATGAATGCGCCCTGGACCCAATCGTCCTTGAGCGATTTCGAAGCCGCGACCTTCGCCCAGCATCAGGTTGGTCGCCGGCACGCGCACGTCCTTGAAGTCGATTTCCATATGGCCATGTGGCGCGTCGTCGTAACCGAACACGCTGAGCGGCCGCATGACATGGATCCCGGGCGTATCGGACGGCACCAGGATCATCGACTGCTGCGAATGCCGCGGCGCTTCGGGATCGGTCTTGCCCATCACGATATAGATGCGGCATCGCGGATCTCCCGCGCCCGATATCCACCACTTGCGTCCGTTGATGACGTACTGGTCGCCATCACGCACGATCGACGTCTGGATGTTAGTCGCGTCGCTCGATGCCACCGCAGGCTCGGTCATCACGAATGCCGAGCGAATCTCGCCGGCAAGCAGCGGCTTTAGCCATTGCTGTTTATGCGCATCGGAACCGTAGCGCTCAATGGTTTCCATGTTGCCGGTATCCGGCGCAGAACAGTTGAACACCTCAGGCGCCCAGGGAACGCGGCCCATCGATTCCGCCAGCGGCGCGTACTCAAGATTCGTCAACCCGGCGCCATGCGAGGACTGCGGCAGAAACAGATTCCACAGCCCCGCGGCACGCGCCTTCGGCTTTAGCTCATCGATCAGCTTGGTCGGCGTCCAGCGCACACCCCGCTGCGTGTTCTCTTCGACCTCACGGTGGAACCGCTGCTCGTTCGGATAAACGTGCAGCAGCATGAACGCATCGACGCGCTCACGCAGCGCCTGAACTTTCGGCGAGTAGTCAAACTGCATCTGCACAGGATAGCTCAGCAAGGGCAGCCGCTCGCCGTGCGTGCCGCCGCGGTTTAAAGTGCGGCCGATGAAAGCGATTCAATGCGTCGAGTGGGGCGACCCGAGCAAGTTGGTGCTCGCCGAGCTGCCGCAGCCCGAGCCCGGCGCAGCGCAGGTCCGCATTCGCATCGCCGCAGCCGGCGTCAATTTTCCCGACGCATTGATCGTGCAGAGGAAGTATCAGCTGCAGCCGAAGCTGCCGTTCGTACCCGGTACCGAGGTTGCCGGAACGGTCGAGGCCGTTGGCGAAGACGTGCGAAATGTAAAGGTCGGCGATCGCGTGATTGCCTTCGTGGGTGTCGGTGGATTCGCCGAATACGTCTGCGCCCCGGCGGCGCTCGCGGTCGCCATTCCTGATGGCGTTAGCGATGAAGTTGCTGCGGCATTCACGCTGACCTATGCGACATCGCACCATGCTTTGTTCGATCGCGGCCAGTTGAAATCCGGCGAGACACTGCTGGTGCTCGGCGCCGGCGGTGGTGTCGGGCTCGCGGCCGTCGAGCTCGGAAAGCTCGCCGGCGCGCGCGTTATCGCGGCGGCGTCGAGTGCGGACAAGCTCGCAGCGGCACGACGACACGGCGCCGACGACTTGATCGATTATTCCGCGGTGGATTTGCGCGACACAGTCAAGAGCGTGACCGGCGGCAACGGGGCCGATGTGATTTACGATCCGGTCGGTGGCCCGGGCACCGAGGCCGCGGTGCGCTCGCTGGCATGGCGCGGGCGACTGTTAGTCGTCGGTTTTGCGCACGGTGATATTCCGCAGATCCCGGCCAATCTGCTGCTGCTGAAAGGCGCCTCCGCGGTCGGCGTGTTCTGGGGAGAGTTCGCAAAGCGCGAGCCCAAGGCAAACTTTGCGATGCTGAAGGAGCTCTTCGCATGGCTCAAAGAAGGAAAATTGAAGCCGCACGTGTCGCAGGTTTATTCACTGGCGGAGACGCCTCGCGCGTTGGAAGCACTGCTGGCGCGCAGCGTCGTCGGCAAGTTAGTTGTTCGCCCCTAACGGTGAGGATTGCGATGAAAGTTTTCGCCGCGTTAGCGCTCCTCGCATCGTTCGGCATCGCCGGAGCTGCCGAACGCAGCATCGACAAATCGATCGTCATCGCTGCCACGGTCGATCAGACGTGGGACGCGTGGACAACGCGCGAAGGCATTACCAGCTTTTTCGCGCCGGACGCGAAGATCGAGCCGAAGGTCGGCGGCGCATTTCAGATCTATATTAATCCGCTCGCCGAGTCGGGGTCAAAAGGGGCCGACGACATGCGATTCATGGCGCTGCAGCCGAAGCAGATGCTGTCGTTCGACTGGAACGCGCCACCGCATCTTCCGGCTGCGCGGCAGCAGCGAACCTTCGTCGTCGTGCGTTTCGCGCCGGTCAACGATAAAGAAACGCGCGTCAGTCTTCATCACACCGGTTGGGGCGAGGGCGGAGAGTGGGACAAGACGTTCGCGTACTTCGATCGCGCATGGGATGGCGTGCTGGCAAACTTGAAGAAGCGATTCGAAAGCGGGCCGCACGACTGGACGGAGTGGATGAAGTCGTTGCGCAAGATGCAAGAACAAGCCGCGCAGAAAAAGTAGATGGCATATCTCGAGTTTGCGCCGGCATTGCAGCGGCACGCCACCGCGCCGCCGGTCACGCTGGCCGCGGAGTCGCTGCAGTCGCTGCTGTCTGCCGCGTTCGAGCAGCAGCCTGCGCTGAAAAGTTACGTACTCGACGAGCAGGGCTTCGTTCGCAAACATGTTGCTGTTTTTCTTAACGGACGTTTGCTGCATGATCGAAAGCACCTCAACGTGCCGCTCAGTGCAGAAGACCGCGTCTATGTCGCGCAGGCGTTGTCAGGGGGATAAGTGAAACTGTCAGTGGCCACAAGGAAGGGTTTGTTCGACCTGTCTCATCGCGGCGACTGGAACGTCGACGCGGTTCATTTTGTCGGAGAACCGGTCACCGCGGCGTTGTATGGCCCGGCTAGCGGTCGCATCGCCGCGCTGCGGATGGGTCATTTCGGCGTCAAGTTGCGCGTGTCCGACGATAACGGCAAGAGCTGGGAGGAAGTCCCCGCGCCGGCCTATCCACCGAAGCCTGAAGACATTGAAGATTCCAACCCTTGGACGCTCGATCAGGTGTGGATCCTCGAGGGCTTTCATCCGAAGCAGCCGCGGCGAGTCTGGGCTGGCACCAATCCCGGCGGACTGTTTCGCTCGGATGACGGCGGCCGCTCGTGGCAGCTGATCGAAAGCTTATGGAAAATGCCCGAGAGAAAGCAATGGTTCGGAGGTGGTTACGACATTCCCGGTATTCACTCGATCTGCGTGCACCCTGAGGATCCTGACGACATCGTCGTGGGTATTTCATGCGGCGGGGTGTGGCGCACTCGGGACGGCGGTGCAACCTGGACTGTCGGCCACGGCATGCGCGCGACATTCATGCCCCCGGAAGGTCAACTGAATCCGGTGATTCAGGATCCACATCGCATCGTTCAGTGCGAAGCGAATCCGGACGTGATGTGGACACAGCATCACTGCGGCATCTGGAAGTCGACCGACCGCGGCGCGAACTGGAGTGAGGTCACCACCGCGCGCCCGAGCAGCTTCGGCTTCGCAGTTGCAGTGCACCCGCGCGATGGGAACACTGCATGGTTCATGCCGCTGGCAAGCGACGAGAAGCGCGTGCCGATCAACGGCCAGGTAGTCGCGACGCGCACGCGCGACGGCGGCGCGTCTTTCGATGTGCTGGATGCAGGCCTGCCGCGACGCGATGCCTACGACATGGTGTATCGACACGGTCTCGACATCAGCGACAGCGGCGAGCACCTTGCCGCGGGCTCGACCACCGGATCGTTATGGGTCTCATCCGACCGCGGCGAATCTTGGCAGACCGTCGGTGCAAACCTGCCGCCGATCTACGCAGTGCGATTTATCTGACGATCACGCCTGCTGCGCGTATCTCCAGCCTATCTCGGCGAGCGCCTTCGCCCGCGCGCCCGATTGCGCTGCGTTGTCCGACGACGCGATGCCTTCGGTCGATCGCTTGTAGACGCCCTGCAGGATCGCGGCGATGCGAAACAGGTTGTAGGCGAGATAAAAATTCCAGTGTCCAATGGCGCGCCCGGTGCGCTCGGTGTAACGCTGCCGATACTCGTCTTCGCTCGGGATTCCAAGCGTTCGATAGTCAAGGCCGGCGATGCCGCGAAACGCACCCGGCGGAATGTGCCAGCTCATGCAGTGGTACGAAAAGTCGGCGAGCGGGTGCCCGAGCGTCGATAGTTCCCAGTCGAGCACTGCAATCACTCGCGGCTCGGTCGGGTGGAAGATGAGGTTGTCCATTCGATAGTCGCCGTGCACGACCGTGCTTTCATCGCCGGGGGGTATGTGCTGCGGCAGCCAATCGATCAGGCAGTTCATGGCGTCGACCGCTTCAGTTTCGGACGCCCGGTACTGCTTGCTCCAGCGCACGATCTGTCGTTCAAAATAGTTGCCCGTCTTGCCGAAGTTCGTGAGTCCTGCGCGCTCGACATCGACGGCGTGCAGCTTCGCGATCACACGGTTCATCTCGTCATAGATTGCCGCTCGCGCTGCGGGTGAAAGATCAGGCAGCGATTGTTCCCAGAAGATGCGGCCTTCGACGTGCTCCATCACAAAAAAGGCCCGGCCGATGACGGATTCATCTTCGACCAACAGCAATGTGCGCGGCACAGGGATTCCGTGAGCCGCCAGTGCAGTCATCACACGGTACTCACGCTCGACCGCGTGCGCCGAGGGCAGCAGTTTCGCCGCCGGCCCCGGCTTGCTGCGCATCACGTATCGCGCGGCTGGCGTGGTCACCAAGTATGTCGGGTTCGATTGCCCGCCTTGGAACTGCTTGACGTCGAGCGGACCGCGAAAGTCGGGCAGATGCGCTTGCAGATATGCGGCTAACTTTGCGCGATCGAAGTCATGCCGCGCCGTCACCTCGCCGAGCTGATTCATTTGACGACACTGGCGGCGATCAGTCGATCGCACTCGTCGCGTGAGTAGCCGATCTCAGCGAGCACCTCGGATGTGTGCTCTCCCTGATGTGGAGCCGGTAGGGAATGCCAGACAGCCGGTGCCATTCGCGCCAGCGGGCCCACTTCGCTTACGCCCCGTTCCCTGTGCACAAGGTTGCGCGCCAGATGATGTGGGTGCGAAAGCGCTTCGGCCGGGGTCAGCACCGGCGTGACGCAGGCATCCACCGGTTCGAAGACTGCTAACCAATGTTCGATCGGATGCTCGCCAATCCGCTGCGCCACCAGGTCAATGGTCGCGCGCGACGCCGCCGAGCCCGGTGCTTCGCCCAGCTCCCAGTGTCGCGACTTGAGCTCGCTCAGTCCAGCTGCTTCACAAAACGCTTGCCAGAATTTCAGCTCGAGCGCGCCGACGGCCAGATGCTGCTCATCCGACGTTTGATAAATCTGATAGCAAGCGACGCCGCCGGTCAGCAATGTTTGCTCCGCTACAGGATCCTCGCCGCTATCGACGCTGGCATGCGGAAATAAATGATGCGCGAGCAGGCCGTCGGTCATTGCGACATCGACATGGACGCCCTGACCGCTGCGCTGCGCGCCGAGCATCGCAATCAGCATCGTTGCCAGTGCCGTTAGTGTTCCGCCGAGCAGATCGCCGATCTGCAGATTGGGAATGGCGAGCTTGCCAGCGGCGCGGATCTGATCGAGCACGCCGGTCGTCGCTATGTAATTCAGGTCGTGGCCGGCGCGCTGCGCCAGTGGGCCAGTCTGACCGTAGCCCGATAGTGAACACAACACCAGGCGCGGATTGCGTGCGTGCAGCGTTGGCCAGCCAAGCGAGAGTCGATCGAGCACGCCCGGACGAAAGCCTTCGATCAGCGCATCCGCGCGATCGACCAGGCGCAAAAGAACTTCGCGGCCTTCTACGGATTTCAGGTCAATCGCAAGCGAACGCTTGCCGCGATTGACCGCTTCGAACGCGGCGTTAACGATCTTGCCGTCGAGTGCAACCGTCGGCGGAAAACTGCGCATGTAATCGCCGGCGCTGGTATCTTCGATCTTGATCACGTCGGCGCCGAAGTCGACCAGGTGCATCGTCGCTGCCGGCCCCGGCAGCAGCCGGGTCATGTCGATGATCGTCAGCCCTTGCAGCGGAAGCGTCATGCAGCCGCCTTGTTGCCGGCATCGACCAGCGCTTCGAGCTCGCCCTGAAGCTCGAGCCATCGCGCTTCGAGCGCGTCTACCTTTCGTGCGAGCTCGCCGCGGCGCTTCAACGTGGCAGCGACGTCGTCGGGCGCACCCGAATGATAGAAATCGGGATCGGCGAGCCGCACGTCGAGCTCGCGCAATTCGTTCGAGATTTGAGCCAGCTCCGTTTCGACCGCGTTCAGCTTGTTCTGCAGGGGCTTGCGTGCCGACGCGATGCGCTGGCGCGAGACGGCTTCATGCTTGCGCTCGCTACGGCGATCTGCGCCTTCAGTGTCGCCTTTGGTCGACCTTTCGCGCCGGCTTGCCAGAATCAACGACGAGTAGTCGTCCAGATCGCCGTCGAAGGAGGCTACTTCGCCGTCGTGCACCAGCCACAGCTGATCGGTCGTCGCGCGCAACAGGTGGCGATCGTGCGATACAAGAATCAGCGCGCCTTCATACGATGACAATGCCACTGTCAGCGCTTCGCGCGTTTCGATGTCGAGATGGTTGGTGGGCTCATCGAGCAGCAGCAGGTTGGGGCGCTTCCAGGCGATCAGTGCGAGCGCACAGCGCGCTTTCTCTCCGCCTGACATGGGGCCCACCAGTGAGGTCGCAAACTCACCCGAAAACCGATATTGGCCGAGAAACTCGCGCAGCTGTTGTTCGCGCGCGTCAGGTGCGAGCCGCCGCAAGTGTTCCAGCGGTGTCTCATCAGCGCGCAACTGATCCAGTTGATGCTGCGCGAAGTAGCCGATCGCAAGCCCCGCGCCACGCCGCAGCTCGCCAGCCTGCGGTGCGAGATCGCCGGCCACGGACTTCACCAGCGTCGATTTGCCTGCACCGTTAACGCCAAGAATGCCGATGCGGTCGCCCGAACGCACGTTGAACCGTACGCCGCCGAGCACCGTGCGGTCGCCGTATCCGAGCGCGACGTCATCGGCATCGAGCAGCCGCTCGGGTAGTTTCACTGGCTGCGGAAATTCGAAGCGCCACTCGCGCCGCGCACGCACCGGCTC
>DATLMT010000274.1:0-5601 GCA_035537135.1 Burkholderiaceae bacterium
AATGCGGCTTTCAAGCCCTCAAAGTAATGATTCCATCGGACCACAGCGGCATACTGATCACGGTGGTCAGGCCGCTGATCAACACCAAACAGCGCCTTGTAAGGATCGGTCAGGTATCCACGCTGCCGCGCGTAGTACAAATTGAACTGAGCGGTGTCATTGCGGCTGAGAACTTGGGTGATACCGACAATTCCGTCGATCGTGGTTTTGGTGCGCGTGAAACGCGGCCCATCGGCTGGAGCAACTTCGTCCGTCGAATAACCGCCCCCGATTGTGAACGTCGTGTTTTGATCGGGCGTCGCGTGCCGCAGCGTCAAGCCACCAGACGCTGACTTGTAGTCATCCTCTGTCGAATATGCGCCGCGTACCGAGATCGACGTGCGGCCGAAGTACTTCGTAACCGTCAAGTCACCTTGTGTGCGGCCGTCCTGAATTCCCTGCCCGGACGCGCCCGAAAGCGTCGTGTGATAGTACGGCGACGCACCCGAGACGTTGTCGTACACCGCGCCAATCTCGAACACCCAGCTATCGCTGATCGGCGCCAGCAAATAAAGCGCGGGCGACTTCACGGTGATGCGGTCGCCCGAATCCTGATAGTCGCGGTAGTACAGATACTTGAACTGAATGAGCGTCGCGTTGGGTACGGTCACCTGCGCCTGCGCACATGGAACAAGGCCCGGCAATGCCAATGCAGCCGCGAGAATCGAGCCGGTTTTCACAGGGGTCGACATGCTAGTTACACCCACAGCCGCCGCCACCCACGGACAAGCCGCCAGTGGCGCCTTCCTTGCTGTGATACGTGTGCTCGGTAAAGCGCGTCTGCAGCGCGTCAGGCTCGAACGACATTTCTTCCTTGGCGAGATTGCCCTTCTGCCAGGGCTGCACGGTGCCGCAACCAACCAGCAGCATGCTTAACGCGAGCGTGCTGAAAGCGATCGATTTTTTCATCGCCATTCCTTATTTGCGTGCTGCGGTCAGCGCAGATTGAATCTCGCGTTCAAGTTCGTCGCGATTGCTGTCTTTGAAGCCGATGTGAACCGCACGCACTTTGCCGTCGGCGCCAATCAAGAACGACGTCGGCATTCCCTTCGGTTGATACACCTCAGCAACTTTGCCGTTCGTGTCGTACGCGACAGCGAACTTGGCGGGCGTTCCGGCAAGAAACTTTTCGGCATCTTCACGTTTTTGATCGACATTGATGCCGACGACGTTGAAGCCGCGTGGCCCGTACTTGGCCTGCATCTCGTTCATCCACGGAAAAGACTGTTTACACGGCGCGCACCACGACGCCCAGAAGTCAACATAGACGACCTGACCCTTCATATCGGCCAAGCGCACCTGTTTTGGTGTACCGACCAGATCAAATCCCGGTGCGCGGCTTCCGACTTCCTGTGCTGACGCGCCGGCCGATAGAGCCAGCGCAGACAAAATGAGAGCGATTGCCTTGCTGCGAGAAACCATTTGTGATGCCCTTTCCCCGAGGAGTGACCGAATGTTAGCGGCTAAGCCTCGCAGGCCGGCATCGCGGATTGCGGCTAATCCACCGTGGAATTCTTTCGTTTAGCTGAAAACGTCTTGCGGAATTTCGCAACCTTCGGTGCTACAACGAATGCGCAGTATCCGGCCGCGGGATTGTGCCGGTAGTACTCCTGGTGATGCGTTTCCGCCCGGTAATAATCAGGCGCGTTCAACAATTGAGTGACGATCGGCTTGCTCCACTGCGTCTGCGCCTCGCGCATGACGTCTTCAGCTACTCGGCGTTGTTCGTCCGAGTGGTAAAAAATTACCGATCGATATTGCGTCCCGGAGTCGTTGCCTTGCCGGTTCAACGTGGTCGGATCGTGGATGACGAAAAAGATCTCAAGCACCTCTCGATACGAAATCTGTTGCGGGTCGAACTCGAGTCGTACCACTTCGGCGTGACCCGTTGTGCCGTTGCACACATCGGCATACGCCGGTTTCGCAACATGGCCGCCCGAATAGCCGGATTCGACGTCGACAACGCCTTGTACCTCTTCATACACAGCTTCCAGGCACCAGAAGCAGCCGCCGCCCAAGGTGGCGAACTCGTGACCCGGGTTTGGCCGCGAGGAAAGGGGACGCTCGATTGACATGATGTTCTCCCATTGAGTAGTGCTTCGTCGCGTCGCTCGCGACGAACTTACGACAAGCGCGGAGATCGCCCGTTGCTGTTCACAGCACTGTCGGCGCGTCAGCCAACTGATTCGGATTGCGCGCACCATCGGCCAGGCGAAAGTGCTCGGCCAAAATAGCGCTCGCCGCGCGCACGCCAGCAACGCTGCCCGCTTCGAACTCGCCGGCGCGAAATCGCTCACGCATCATGTGCGAGATCTCCTCCCATCTTGCGTTGGGAACATGCTGCGCAATGCCGCGATCGGCTACAACTTCTATGCGATGGTCGGCGAGTTCGATATAGATCAGCACGCCGTTGTTCTCCTCCGTATCCCACACGCGAAGCTTCGCGAAAACCATCTCGGCGCGCTCGCGCGCTGGAGCATCGCGTCGCAAGTAACTCCATGGCAGCGTCGCTTCGACCGCGAATCGGATCTCTCCTGAATGAACCCGCTCGCTCTCAGTAATCTCTTGCTGAATCCGTTGCAGCACAGCGGCCGGAAACGCGCGGTCAACCGATTGCGGTGCCTTGATCGCATGGCGCAGCCAGCGCGCTAACGTATTAGAAGCCATTTTGCATCACCAGCTGCTCCCGCCGCCGCCGCCAGAAAAGTCACCGCCGCCGCCCGAACTCCAGCCGCCTCCACCGCCGCTCCATCCGCCACCACCGCCGCTCCATCCGCCAGGCAGAAAGATCGGCCCGCCGCGTCCTCCGAGTGCTCGGCCCCCGCGCCCGCCGCCAAAGCCTCCAAACGCCGAGAACAGGAATACCGCAATCGCTGCAACGCCGCCCAGTAACAACGACGACAGAATGAAACCTGCAACGGCGCCCGAGCCAACCCCACCTAGCGCAGCGCCGGGTACACCCATCCGCCGTCTCAACATTGCGCTGACAAATGCGCCAATCAAGATGATTGGAATCAACAACGAGAGCACGCTTTCGCCGGCATCGACGCGCTCGCGAGGAATACCGGCTGGCGATGGCAAGCCCTCGCCTTCGATGCGCCGCATGACGGCGTCGACACCGGCGTTCATGCCAGCGGCGTAATCGCCCTTCGCAAATTGCGGCCCCATCAGCTCGCGCGTGATGCGCGCCGCGACTACGTCGGGTATCGCACCTTCCAGCGCTCGCGCGACGCTTATATATGCGCGGCGGTCCTTAATGGCCACCACCATTAACACGCCGTCGCCAATCTCGGGGCGACCGATCTTCCAGGCGCCGCCGATGCGATTGGCGTAATCGGAAATCGGCTCGGGCTGCGTCGAGGGCAACACGATGACAGCAATCTGCGCGCCGCGCGCCTGTTCAAACGCCGCGAGCTTGGCCTCGAGCTGCGCGCGCGCGGCGCTGCTTAATACGCCAGCAGTGTCGGTCACCCGTGCCAGCGGCGGCACCCCGAGGGTGCCATCCGGCAACCGCTGCTCGGGTGCTGGCGGCCGGGTTGGCTCGGCACCCGACGGCACCGCCGCAGAGTCAGATGGTGCGAGCCCTTTCGGCAGCTCAATCGGCGTTTGTGGGGCCGGCGGGGGTTGCGGCGTCTGCGCAACGACAGACACCGCAAACATCCCGATACACCACAGCGCTGCAATCACGCCGATGCGGCGCGCCCTGGAGACCACCGGAAGCTCTACTTCTTCTGCGTTCCGAAATCAACTTTCGGCGGCTGCCTGATCGCAGCTTCATCGGCCACTGCGAACTGCGGCTTCGGCGACGCTCCGGTCAGTATCTTGCCGAGAAAGTTTTGCAGCAGAGCGATGGTCGTGTTGTACTGTGCAACAGCGTCGATGTAACGCTTGCGTGCAATCGCAATGCGATTCTCGGTGCCTTCGAGTTGCGTGCGCAGGTCCTGGAACGCGGCATTTGCTTTCAAATTCGGATAGGCCTCAACAGTGACCAGCAAGCGCGCCAGCGCCGAGCTCAATTGGCTTTGCGCCTGCGTGAATTGCGCAAATGCGGCCGGATTATTGACCAGCTCGGGTGTGGCCTGAATCGCAGTTGCTCGCGCGCGCGCCTCGATCACGTTCTGCAGCGTCGTCTGCTCGAAGTTCGCTTCGCCCTTGACCGTCTCAACAATATTCGGAATCAAGTCGGCCCGGCGCTGGTACTGATTAAGCACTTCCGACCAGGCGCCATTGACCGTTTGCTCTTGTGTGACGATCGTGTTGTAACCGCAGCCGGTCAGCACGCTGACGACCGCCAAGGCCAATATCGCACGTAGTGTTCTCATGTTTTCTCCCCCGATAAAATCCAGTGTCTGTACGCGCATTGTGCCTTGCGCAATGTCGCGGCCGCGGGCTTATGTGGTGACGGGCACTGAAAAAGCAAGAACTGGAGTGCCTGGCTGCCGCCCGGCATCGACAATCGCCGTATGAAAGCCCGCGATCTACTCGACTTCATTTTGCTTGCGGCCCTGTGGGGTGCGAGCTTCCTTTTTATGCGCATCGCCGTGCTGGCCTTCGGGCCAATCGCAATTGCGGACCTGCGCACCGCGATCGCGGCGATCGTGCTGCTTGCGCTGCTTGCGTGGCGCGGCGGCCTCGCAGAATTGGCACCAAACGCACTGCGCTTTCTACTGCTGGGCGCTTTTAACTCGGCGATTCCCTTCACCCTGTTTGCTTATGCGGTCCTTTCAATCACCTCCGGCCTTGCGGCGATTTTGAATGCGACGGCGCCGCTGTTCGGGGCTCTCGTTGCGTGGCTCTGGTTGCGCGACAAACTCACGGTGTTGCAATGGACCGGACTGGCGATCGGCTTTGCCGGCGTGCTGTGGTTGTCGGCAGACAGCGCCAGCTTTAAACCGGGTGGCGGAGGATGGGCTATCGTCGCAGGACTGGTAGCGTCGTTGTCGTATGGCATCTCGGGCAATCTCGCGAAGCGCTACTTTGCACACATTCGTCCGCTTTCGGTGGCAGCCGGGAGCCAGATCGCCGCTGCGATGCTGCTGCTGCCGATGGCAATTCTTTACTTTCCGCGGGTGATGCCCGGCATTTTGGACTGGCTCGCACTCCTCGCACTGGGCGTGTTTTGCACCGGCATTGCTTATGCGCTGTACTTCCGACTGATCGCGCGGATTGGGCCGGCCAAGACGATGGCGGTCACCTTTCTGATTCCAGCGTTCGCCATTCTTTGGGGCGTGTTGTTCCTCGCGGAAACCGTCACCCCTGTGATGGTTGGCGGCTGCGTGGTCATTCTGTTGGGTACCGCGTTGGCCACACAGATGACTGCGCGGCGCTAGCCGTCCTTGTGCAAACGTGCTGTCGTTTCATTCACGGATGCCGCGCTGTCACGCGCGCGCCGGTGCAGCGCATGCAACTGCTGCGCACCGTGCAGGTATTGCGACGGCCACGTAACACCTTCATAACCAAGGTCGGCTGCAGCGTGCAAAGTGAAGTAAGGATCGGCCAAGTGTGGACGCGCGAGCGCAACAAGATCAGCACGCCCCGAGAGCAATAATGTGTTGATTTGAT
>DATLMT010000275.1:0-8296 GCA_035537135.1 Burkholderiaceae bacterium
AATCCGCCGTACGGCGCGCTGCTCGCTTTCGGCGAACACAAGGGATACGGGATGGCCTTGTTATGCGAGCTGCTCGGCGGCGCACTGGCCGCTGGGATGACGCACCACTCGGAAGACCTCACGCAGCGAAGGATTCTGAACGGCATGCTGACGGTGCTGCTCGATCCCGGGGCGCTCTCAGACCGCGCCGCGTTCGAGCGCGAGGCGCTGGCTTTCATCGATTGGGTCAAAGCGTCGCCATCGCGCGAAGGGTTCGACGCTGTGCGTGTGGCGGGCGAACCCGAGCGCACAACGCGGGCGCAGCGCACAAAGAACGGTGTTCCTGTCGACGCAACTACTTGGAAAGAAATTCTCGATGCGGCAGCGAAACTCGGCGTGCCTGCCGCCACGGTGAGCGCGGCGGCAGGTCAGCAGTGAATAGACCGCTTCGCAGCAAGCTTAGCGAGGCGATCAGTTGATACTGCCACCGACGATCGGCGCGAGCGCCGCGTTGATACGCGCACCCTGAGCGGCGGTAATCATCGGGCCCAGGATCCCCAGAAAGCGCTCGTCCTGCACACCGCTAGTGATGTACTGCCAGCGATACGCAGCGAGCGTGGTGCGGTGGATGGCTTCGACCTCTAGGTCGCTGAAGGTGTGCATGGCAGCACGCGCAAAGTACGCAGCGTCGGCCTTAGCTTGCATCTGAACAATACCGTCAACCGCACCCACCAGTCCGATCAAGTCGTCCACGGCGCTGTCACGCTGCTGTTCGTTAATGCGTGCATCCTCGCGCTGCCACTCCAGCTCATCGAGGATCGCGTGTTGCGACTCCTCGCGCCAGTGAAACAGAAATACGTCCTTCCACAACGGATCGAGCGCGTCGTCGGGTTCGATGCTGCTGCGATAGTGCGCTTGTGAAAACAGTTCGATGTCGCACGTCAACGCGAGTACGGCCCACGTCGAGGCGGCGAGCACTGCGTTGGCGACTTGATTGGGTTCGGGAACGAATAGATAACCCGGCGGCATTCCCGGCGCAACCTTGGCTTCCAGGCGCCGAAACAACTCCTGGTGCTTCAATTCCTCGTCGGTCAGGCGAACAAGCGCTTCGAACGCGACCTGGTCACCGAGCGCGTGAGTGCGGCTAAGGTCGGTGACTTTGGCGCCAATGAATCGTTCCACGAGTGCGAACATGTTGGCGTACGTGCGGCCCTGCACGTGCGAGTAAAAACGCTTCTGATCCGCGCTCAAGAACGGAAGCTGATCGACCTTCGACAGTCCATCGGGCAAAAACTTCTTCTGAAAATCGAATTCTCTGCCGCGGATTAGGTCGCGATCGATATCCCATCGAATCCGCTTCGAGACTTCAATACATTTCGCATAGCGTTTCGTGTCTACCGATGAGTAGGCTGGTTCCATGAAAACTCCTCTGGGTTGTTTGCTCCGGGGACGACGCCGGTCGCTTCGCCCTGCGGGTCAGAGTGTGTGTTTCGGTAATGGAACAAGCATGGGGCGTTTGTCCCGCCCGGCCGACCGTTTTTGCGCGGCAACCGCCATGCTTGGGACGCGCGTCCCGAATCGCTAGAGCCGAACCTGTGAGCCCCGCGCTTTGACTATGGCTTCAGCCCGGGTCCGCACCCCCAGCTTGTCAAAAATGATGGATACCTGATTGCGCACTGTCTTCTCGCTCTTGTGCAGGCGCTCAGCGATCGCGCGGTTGTCCCACCCCTCGGCAACAAAATGCAGCACCTCGCTCTCTGCAGCAGTCAAAGATCCGTCGTGCGCAGCGCCTGCGATGCTCTGCTGCGGCGAAAGATTAAGAAATGCGCGGATTTCACCAAGGAACAGTGGCCACGCGGCTTCGGTCTCGAGCAGCACATGGTTGTCGCTGTCGAGCGGCACGAAGCGAGCGTCCGGAATCAGCGCTGCCAGATGGCGCCCCTCGTTGAACGGCACCGCGACATCGCCGCGAGCGTGCAGGATCAAGGTCGGCACGCTCAAGGTCTTCGCGAGTTCGGACACATCGATTTGCTGAAACGCTTCGAGCGTGCGTGCTGCGACGTCCGAGTTGGCAGATACCTGCTCAAGGTCGCCCCACCAACGAAGCTGCTCAGGCGTGCCGCGTGGAATGAAGCGATTGGGAAATACCTGGCGGAAGGCGGAGTGACTTCGGCCCCAGCCCACCCGAATCAGGTTCACCAGCGTTTGCGCCTCAAGCCGTTCGACCTCGTTTCCTCCGCGACGTAACGAACCGCGTGCATAAGCGCCGAAAAAGATCAGGTGCGACACGCGCTCCGGGTGACGAGCCGCATAGGCGATCGCGACCGCGCCTCCTTGTGACATTCCAAACAATGGAAAGCGCTTCAATCCAAGCGCGTCGACCACCGCCTCCAGATCGCTGACCCATG
This sequence comes from Burkholderiaceae bacterium, assembly GCA_035537135.1. Taxonomy (GTDB): domain Bacteria; phylum Pseudomonadota; class Gammaproteobacteria; order Burkholderiales; family Burkholderiaceae_F; genus JACCZX01. The sequence goes on from DATLMT010000275.1 coordinate 2,388, forward strand.
CATCGAGCGACAGATCAGTCACTTCGCGGTCGGAGAGTCCGCAGCCGCGCTGGTCGTAGCGGACGTACGAATGGTCGCGCGACAGTTCAGTCAGCCACGGTCGCCATACCGGGCTTTGCAGGTCGTACTCGACGTGGCTCAGCCAGTGCGCGGCGCGCACCAGCGGCGGCCCGGAGCCGATCGATGCAATGGCGATGCGCGTACCGTCGGCCGACGTGCAAAAGCGAAGGGTCTGGCGTGCCGGCATGCGCCTATGCTACTCATCGCGCCAAGGCCGCGCATGACCGCCGATTCGGCTTCCGTGCGGGCCGCTACATCTGGCTGCGACAAGGAATCAGGTGCAGTAGCTCGGATCCAACCGATTCAACTTACGCAACAACGCGGGCCACGCGAGGCCTCCGCCGGCGCCTCGAGTTACGTTTTCCCATTGCATCGGCGCGCCATCGACGATGGCGGCCCCGATGTGACGCAAGCGCTGGCCCCCGGCCTGGGCACGCACCTGAATCATGCAGGTAGATTCGAAGAAATACATGGCGACAAAGGCCTCGGCGACGGATCTGCCGACTGTCAGCAAGCCATGATTGCGCAGCATTAAAAAGCGTTTGCTTCCCAGGTCTTGCACCAGCCTCGGCTTTTCATCGTCGTTCAGCGCCACGCCTTCGTAATCATGGTAAGCGAGCGACGAGAGCACAAAAATGGAGTGCTGAGAAAGCGGCAGGACTCCCTGTTCCTGAGCAGAGACCGCGACGCCATTGACGCTATGCACATGCAGGACGCAGTCGGCGTCCTCGCGAGCTGCATGCACTGCACTGTGAATCACGAACCCGGCCGGGTTGATGTCATGCGGACTGTCGAGCACCTTGTTGCCGTCGAGGTCCACCTTAACCAGGCTCGATGCCGTTATCTCGCTGAACATCATTCCATACGGATTGATCAGGAAATGGTGTTCCGGGCCGGGAACACGCGCGGAGATGTGCGTGAAGATCAGATCGTCCCACCCGAACATTGCCACCAGGCGGTAACACGCGGCGAGGTCGACCCGGCGTTGCCACTCAGCAGCTTCTACGGACGAGCGCACTTCAACGGCTAGATCGTTCATTTGGTGACTCCAATCACGCGGCAGGTTAATATATAGACTGGTCTAGTTAGAGAGTCAAGACATGGACAAAGCTTTTGGAAGCAGATCCAGTATGGTCGAAGCTACGATCGGCTTGATGCGCGGGTCTGGGTTGTCGGGTGCGGGGATCAACAACATCGTTCGCGAAAGCGGCGCACCCAAGGGCTCGGTGTACCACTTCTTTCCACACGGCAAAGTTCAGATAGTCTCGGAATCACTGGAAATCTACTCGCAGCGCGTTCTCGCCTTTGTGGACCAGGCGTTGAAGAGCAAGCACGCGCCAGCCGACAAAATACGCGCGTTGTTCAATGCGTTTGCACGCCGCGTGGCGGACGGAGCCTTTCTTAAGAGTTGCCCCTTCGGAACCGTCAGCCTGGACTTGGACGCCGAGCTCGAAGGCGTGCGCACCGTATTGCAGACCGCATTTTCAAAGTGGAAGTCGCTGATCGAAAAGCATTTCGAATTTGACGACCCCCGTCGCACCAAGTCGTTTGCAGGACTGGTGTTGACGAATATTGAGGGCGCTTACATCCGCTGTCGGGTTGAGCGCTCAAGTCACGCTTTCAGAGAAGCGGGCGCATGGCTGGCGGAGTTGGCTGAGCGGGGCTAAGCGCGAAACTGCCTAGGCTCGCTCGATCAGCTCTATCTTGTACCCGTCGGGATCCTGGACGAAGGCGATGACCGTCGTGCCGCCTTTGACCGGCCCCGGCTCGCGCGACACCTGAGCACCCGCAGCTTTGACCCGCTCACACACGGCGTAAACGTCGTCAACACCGATTGCAATATGGCCGTAGGCGGTCCCGAGCTCATAGCTCGCCACGCCGTAGTTGTACGTCAGCTCGATCACCGCCTGCTGCGATTCGTCGGCGTAGCCGACGAACGCGAGCGAATACTTTTGGTCGGGCCGATCGGTCGTCCGCAGCAGCTGCATCCCCATCGTCTTCGTATAGAAATCGATCGAGCGCTGCAAGTCGCCGACGCGCAGCATCGTGTGAAGCAATCGCATGTATAGCCTCCGCTTTTTCGAATGGTACGTGTCAATTCAACGGCGATGAGCCAGGGGTCTGACGATAGCGGCTCAGGTTCGCGCTGCACTGGCAACAGGGAAGCGGCGGTGGCGGACACACGTTCATGCAGGTGCATTTCGAGCCATCGCTCGCTTCGAACGTGTGACTGCTGTCGCGCGAACGAAAAATCGGAAAAGCGCTTCCCATGATTTCTTCGATGCTGCGTCGTCGGACCGCCTCACCTTCAATGACAACGCCCTCGAGCTGCTGCACCCCCGCCGCCTGTCGCCGCAGCTCGGTGCGGCGCCCCAAGTGGCGTGTTTGCTCGGAGCTCGGTTCGGACACAGGCCGGTCGCATTTGACGATGACGACCGAGCCGCAGTCGTGCGCCGGCCGAACGGCATCGACCACACGCGGCTGAGCAAAGAGTGAAGGCGCTGCGACCAACAGCAGCGGCGCAAATTTCAGATACCCGCGTACCACTGATAGCCGTTGTCTTCCCAATAGCCACCTTTGCCGCCGGCGATGTTTGCGAAAGTCTCGACGAGTTCAATCCGCATTAGATATTTAGCGTGCTTGTAGCCGAGCTGGCGCTCGACCCGCAGGCGGATGGGAGCACCGTTAGGTATCGGCAGATCCTTATCGTTGAGCCCGTAAGCAAGAATTGTCTGCGGATGCATTGCGTCATCCATGTCGATGCTTTCGTAGTAATACTCGGGCGTTAGGCTGCCACCCATCGCATCGGCACAATGGAACACCACGTAGCGCGCGTTCGGCTGCGGTTTTACCAAAGCCAGCACATGCGATAACGGCACACCCGTCCATTTCCCGATTGCACTCCAGCCCTCAACGCAATCGTGGCGCGTGATCTGAGTGCGGCGCTGCATCGCCCGCAGCTGCGCGAGCGACAGGGCAGTGGGTTTCTCCACCAGCCCGCCGACCCCAAGCTGCCAGTCCGCGAACCCGTTCTTCGCGAGCGCTTGGTACTCGTCGCCTTCGGGCATCGACGTGCCATTGCTGCGGAAAAACGGAGACAGGTCAGCCTCGGTAAATTCCTGCGCCATCGATGGGCGGGAGCCGAGCAGCCGATGCACACCGCGTGTGAGCGTTTCGCTCGAGCGCAGCACTTTCGGAAACCATTCAGTCTCGGACAATCGATCGCAACTAGTCAGAAACAGCGTCCCAAGTCCACCGGCACCGAGCAGCAAACGACGTTTGGATTTATCGCAAGGTGTCATGTCAGTCCATTTTGATCCGATAGCGGCCGGTAATCATCGACCGGATGTGATTCCAGAATCCACTGATGATCACTTCAAAAACGTGTACCGCGAGAAACAGAAACAACAGCCAGGCGACGATGAAGTGAATCGTGCGCGCCGATTGCCGGCCGCCGAACAGGTCCACCCAACCGGGAAAAATCGAGTTTAGCCACGGTGACATCGCCCAGCCGGCAACGATCACCGATGGCAGCAGAACGAATATGACGCTCAGGTAGGCGAGCTTCTGCAGCACGTTGTAGCGCTTCGCTGCCTCGCCGCGCGGATGCCTGAACCTGACGTGATCGGCGATCGAAGTGCCGATGCCGCGCAGCTCTTTGCCCGTCGGCGCAAGGTCGCGCACCAAGTGCCGGCTGAATAATGAATAGAGCACGTACGCCACGCCATTGAGCACGAAGATCCATGCAAAGAAGAAGTGCCAATCGCGCGCCTTAGCCAACGAATAGCTGCCGGGGATCGTTGCCCAAGACGGAAACGCGTGCTGATTCGGCTCGCCGGTCGGATACTTTGAAAGCCCGAGCACGCCGGTGGTCTCGAACTCACGCCCGAACACGCGGGTCACCCCGATCGGCTCGCCATTTGCACCGTCGCGCGCCGTGATCTGCAACAGCGGGGCGCGCCCGGAATAGGAAGAGTCTCCCCAATACAGCGCGGCGTGCGCATTGAAAATATGCAGCCCGCTCATGAACAAAATCGTCAGCGCGATGAAGTTGATCCAGTGCATGACGCGCACCGCCAGCGTATGGCGGTAATACAGATAGCTTGCCGGCGCGGGAGACGTCGAAGCAGCAGCCATACGCAAATTGTCGATCGAGGGACTATTGTCGGCGCTGAAGCCGCGAACTTACAACCCCGATACCCGTTGCAGCCGATGTTGGATGCAGCTCCGAAAGTGACGCGGCGGAAAGTCCTTACCGCGGCACGCCGCGAACTTCTACGGTGGATTGCGTCAACAAAGTGCCGTCCGCGGTCTCGAGACGGATCTGATGACGACCCGGCGCCGGCAATCTGGCCATTGCTTCACGTACACCACACGGGGCCAGCGGTTGCGCGCCGAGCTTCAGGCAGACGCGTGTTGCTTGCGGTGCTTCGGCCCGCACCAACATGGATTGACGCGCTGCTGGAATGTCGGGGTCGGGTGCGATCACTGTGCCGTCAGCGGGGGCGAGCACACGCGGTGCGACCTCTGTAGTGGGCATTCTGATCGTTGTAACTTTGGCGTCCGATTCTGTTCCGGCCACGAACCACTCGCGGCGCACCGGTTCGAGCGCGGGCACGAATACCACTTCGCGCTGCACAACACCGGCGGGAACGTTCGGTGCACGGCTCGACTGGTTCGCGTGCAGGTGATCGACGATCTCCCGCCAGATCGGAGCCGCTCCTGTCACGCCCGAGACGTCCCACATCGGTGCTCCCGAAAAGTTGCCGACCCATACACCGACCGTGTAGCGGTCGGTGTAACCGATTGCCCAGTTATCGCGCATGCCCTTGCTGGTGCCCGTTTTCACTGCGGCCCATGACCGTGCTGATAGCGGGCTGGCGAGTCCGAATGTCGATGCGCGCGCGGCCGAGTCGGCCAGGATGTCAGAGATGATGAAGCTTGCTTGCGCAGATAGAACCCGCACCGGCTCGCCTCCGCTTGTGCCGCGTTCCATCTGCAGATAGGCGGGTGACCACACTCCGGCGTTTGCCAGTGCACGATACGCGTTGGTTAACGAAAGCAGGCTGGTGTCGCCACCGCCGAGTGCGAGTCCGTAGCCGTAATACTCGCCGTCGTGTTTGACGCTCGACATGCCAAACGATTGCAGCGTTTCCCGGAAGCGCTCGACGCCGACCAACTGCAGCGTCCGCACTGCAGGAACGTTCAACGATGCCGCGAGCGCTGAGCGCACTGACACAGCGCCCTTGAAATCCCGCTCATAGTTTTGCGGAACGTATAAGCCGCTCGGTGTGGTCAATGCGAGCGGCGAATCGTCAAGCACGGACGCCGCCGTCAGCCACCGTTGTTCGATCGCAACGCCGTACAGGAACGGTTTCAGCGTCGAACCGGGCTGCCTCAGCGCAGCCGCACCGTCAACCGCGGCAGCGCCCGACAGATCCCCACTCGAGCCGACGTACGCGAGCACGTCGCCGCTCGCGTTGTCGAGCACGATCACCGCGCCGTCTTCGACGTTTCTATCAGCGAGCGACGCGATGCGGTTGCGAAGCGTTTCGGCCGCAAAGCGCTGCAAAGGGGCGTCGAGCGTCGAGCGCACTGACGTGCCGGCCCGCGTCAACAGCCGCCGCGCGAGATGCGGCGCCTCGTCGAGTCCGCTCATCGCCATGGGATACGACGGCAGCGTGGCCGCCACGATCTCGGCGCGCGCGCACTCCTCCGGTTTGTCGATCTTGTTCATCACCGAACACGCGCGCCGACCGAGCACTGGGCGCGACGCCGAGGGGCTGCGCACCAGCGCGGCGATCACTGCGCTCTCGGCGTCATCGAGTGCATCCGGCGCATGTCCGAAC
>DATLMT010000276.1:0-3375 GCA_035537135.1 Burkholderiaceae bacterium
GCTGAACACTGCGGTGCTTTCGGACACGCTCGACAGCCTTGGGTTAATGCAGCAGGCCATGAAGTCGTTCATGCGCCCGCTGGACGACACGCTGCAGCTCATCGGCCGCGCACGCACCGGCGTGTACATGCCCGTGTACGCACCACCCGCCGCGGGTGAGAACCCATACGAGGTGGAAATCGCGCTCGTCGATGAGCTCGCGCACGGCGACGTGGTCGTGCTGGCATGTGATGGCCCCACCGAGCGCATTGCCCCGTGGGGAGAGCTGCTTTCCACCGCCAGCGTGGCGCGGGGCGCGACCGGATGCGTCACAGACGGCCTCGTCCGGGACGTCAAGCAGATCCGCGGCATGCGATTTCCAGTGTTCTGCGGCGGCATTGGACCGCTGGATACCAAGGGGCGCGCGCGAATGGTCGATCGTGACGTTCCGGTGATGTGCGCCGGTGTACGCGTGCGTCGAAGCGACCTCGTCTTCGGCGATGTCGATGGTGTCGTCGTCATTCCACACGAGGTGGAGCAGGAAGTCGTCCGCCGCGCGCTGGAAAAGGTCTCGGGCGAGAACCAGTCTCGTGAAGCGCTGCAGCAAGGGGAAAAACTTACTGACGTATTCCGGAGACTCGGAATTTTGTAGCCGGGTTGGTTGCCCACCTCCGAGGAGTCGCAACCTTGGAGATGGTTAGCGGCGTCAGCCAAGGTAGCGTACAGCGCGCAACGCCTTCACGTAGTGATCTATTGCGCCACGGGTATGTGGGCTGGCCGAAACCGATCGCTGGTCGCCGCGCTTTCGGACCTTCTTCTGCGCGGAGCTATTTCCATCTGTCGCGCGCCTGCGTGTCGCTGTCCCGCGCGTCGACCCAGAGCACGCCGTCGCCCGTCGTCTCTTTCTTCCAGAATGGCGCATCGGTCTTCAGGTAATCCATAACAAACTGGCACGCTGCGAACGCATCGCCTCGGTGTGAACTGGTGGTCACGACCAGCACAATCTGATCGGTCGGCGCGAGCGTGCCCACACGGTGGATGATCAGCACATCGATGAGGTTCCAACGTTCTTTCGCCTGCTCCGAAATCGCTGTCAGTGATTTCTCGGTCATTCCCGGATAGTGCTCGAGCGCAATCGATGCCACCGCCGCGCCGTCGTTCACATCTCGCACAATGCCGATGAAGCTCGCCACTGCACCAATTTTCGGATTGCGCGCGCGCAAAACAGCGATCTCGGCGCCGGCGTCGAAATCCTCGTGCTGTATTCGCACCGGCATTTAACCCCCGGTCACCGGGGGAAAAAACGCCACTTCGGCCCCCTCGTGCAGTGCGTGCTCGTCATCGACCATCGCTTGATCGACGGCGGCGCGCACGCGCCGCGTTTCGGCAAACGCGTCGCGCCAGGGTGCACCGCGCTGTGCCAGCCAGTCCCGCAATAGCGCAACGGTGGCGACGTCCTTCGGTGGAGAAACCATTTCTTCGGAGCGGCCGACGCGCTCGCGCAGCGCCGCGAAATACAGCACGCGCAAGTTCATGACTGCAGCTCCAATAATGGGAGGAAGCGCACGATATCCCCGGCCCGAATTAAATGCTCGGACGGATTGTCGATCAATCCGTCGGCCCACGTGACCGAGGTCAGCACTGAAGAGTTCTGATTCGGAAAAATATCGAGACCACCACGATCGTTGAGCTTCGCCCGCATGAACTCGCGGCGCCGGCTCGATTGCTGCCAGTCAAAGTCCGCACGCAGCGACAGCGTCCGCAGAGACTCGACTCTCCCTTGGCGCCGCAAGATAAACGGCCGTGCGAACAACACGAACGTGACGAAACTCGATACCGGATTGCCGGGCAGCCCGATGAACGGCACTTGGCGCACGTGGCCGAAGGCGAGCGGCTTGCCCGGCTTCATCGCGATCTGCCACAGATCGAGCGCGCCTTCAGCCTGCACTGCCGGCTTGACGTGGTCTTCCTCGCCCACTGAAACGCCTCCGGACGAAATGATCACATCGGCGCGCCCGGCTGCGCTCGCAAGTGCCGCGCGTGTGCGCTGCAGATCATCCGGCACGATGCCCAGATCGTTGACCTCGCACCCGAGAGATTCGAGTAGGCCACGCAGCATGAAGCGATTCGAGTTGTAAATGCTTCCCTGCGGAAGCGGATCACCGGGCATCACCAGCTCATCGCCGGTGAAAAGCGTGGCGACGCACAAGCGCCGATAAACCGTCAACTGCGCCGCGCCGATCGAAGCAGCCAGTGCACAGTGCTGCGGCCTCAAGCGGACCCCGGGTCGGAGCACCACGTCACCGCGCGCGATGTCGATTCCAGCCTTACGAATCGCTTCGCCGCGCGGCGGGCGCTCTTTCAATTTGACCTTGTCGCCTGAGGCTTCGCACTTCTCCTGCATGATGACGGCGTCCGCCCCCGCAGGAATCGGTGCGCCGGTAAAAATGCGCGCCGCGGTTCCCGGCTCTAGCGCGACGCCCACCTGACCTGCAGCAATACGCTGGCTCACGCGCAGGGTGACGGGGATGGCCGGCAGGTCCACGGTGCGCACCGCGTACCCGTCCATCTGCGAATTGTCGAGCGGTGGCACGTCGATCGACGACACGACTTCGGTCGCCATGACGCGACCCACTGCCGACATGGTGTCGATCGATTCGACACCGGTCACTGGCTGCGCGGCTGCGAGCAGCTTCTCGAGCGCTTGTTCTACAGAGAGCACAAATCAGACGCGACGCGCCGGTAGTTGCAGAAGTTGCGCGATGAATACCGCAATTTCATCGGGGTCGTTCAGGTCGAGGATCGGCACGCTCGATTGCACCGTGTGGTCGGTAGCGAGCGCGACGACATTTGAATCGTGCGGGAAGATCGGTGGATCGACGTTCGCGCTCCTTCGCACCTCGATGCGCGGAATGTTTCCTTCACTTTTGAAGCCCTCGACGATCACCAAATCGCACGTCCCAAGTTCACGCAACAGCTCATCCAGCGTCGCCGCGCGCTGCGGCGTTTCGCTCAACAGCGCCCAGCGCGACGAAGTAGCAATCAATACCTGCTGCGCGCCGGCGACACGATAGCGAAACGAATCCTTGCCCGGCCGATCCATGTCGAAGCCGTGGTGTGCGTTCTTCACGGCTGAAACCGAAAGCCCTTGCGCACGAAAGATCGGGATAAGTTTTTCGATCAGCGTCGTCTTGCCGCTGTTCGAATAGCCGATAAAACCGATTGCTTTCACTGTGCAACCACATGACTCGCGATGAATGCCTTGACCGCCTCGCCGTTCGCAGGCAACGCTTCAAACCGCTGCGGCCGCGCTTCGAGTCCAATGTAGTGCGCGGGACGCTCGGGCGCGCGGCCGATTGCTTCGATGATTGTCTCCGCAAACTTTGCCGGCAAGGC
>DATLMT010000277.1:0-7339 GCA_035537135.1 Burkholderiaceae bacterium
TCGAACGAACGCGCCAGATCCATCGCCACTTCGGGCGCCCTCTCCAGGTCTGTCAGCTTTAACCTCACACCCGTAGGGCCATCGACTCTGAACAGCCGCGCCGCATCGTCGATATGAATCAGCGCCAGCGAGCTGTCGTATTCAAAGTGCCCCGAGTCAAACGTGCTGATGAGAGTGAACTGCTTCAGCCGCGGCACGACTCCCGCGGGAGTGACCTGGCCCTGCGGGGCAATCAGCGTGACCTTCTCTCCGCGTATCAGACCGAGCGTGCGCGCCAGTTCTCCACCGAGAATAACGCCGAACTCGCCCTCAACCAACGCAGTCAACGGTGCACCTCGCACCTGCGAAGCGATCTCCGAGACCTGCGGCTCGGCGGCAGGATCGATGCCACGCACCAGTGCGCCGCGCACGCTTTCGCCGTTGGTCAGCAGCGCCTGCGCGTTGATGTAGGGGGCCGCGCCGATCACCTGCGGATTGCGGCGCGCGATTTGCTCGACCGCGCGCCAATCGGACAATGCGCCATTGTTCGCGAATACTTCCACGTGCGACACGACCGACAGCATGCGATCGCGTACCTGATAAACGAAGCCATTCATTACCGATAACACGACGATCAGCGCCATCACGCCAAGGGCGATGCCAATCATCGAAATACCGGAAATGAAAGAAATGAAGCCGTTGCGTCGGCGCGCACGCCTTCCAGCGCGCGTATAGCGCAACCCGATTCGAAGTTCGTATGGGAGATTCAAGAGTGGTTTCGCTGAGCGCGCAATTGTAGCCAAGCGTAGAAGTGAGCTCACGTTCATTTCCGACCGTAAAATCAGTCGATGCATTTCACGTTGCTTGTAGCCGGTGCGTTGCTGCCCGGCGAATTGGCTGAGGCACTTACTCAATCGTTAGAGACTCCGAACTTGAAAGCCCGGTTGGCGCGCTCCACATTGATTGCACAACCTGCTTCTCGACGCACGGCCGCACATTTGAACTGGCTTGCGAAAGAGCTGTTCGGTCAAGCTGCGCCGGCTCCCACTGCCCCCTATGCCTACGCGCAGCTCGCCGGTTCACCAGCACCCGCGTTTGTCTGGCATGCCGACCCGGTTCATATCGAAGTGGCGCGCGATCATCTGATCGTGCAATCTTTGGATACCGATGCGCCGACCGATGAAGAATCGAATTCACTGATCGCGGTCGCGAACGAATTAGCCTCTGCTGCCCACGTTGAACTGGTCGACACCGGCGGGCGCTGGTTTTTATTATCGGAGCGTGATTGGCACATCGATGCACTGCCCCTCGCAGTGGCCGACGGAGCCGCCGTTCAAATGCCCGGCGGGCCCGACGCGCAGCTATGGAACCGGTTGCATAACGAAATTCAGATGGCGTGGCACGCACATTCGGTGAATCAGCAGCGGGAGGCGAACGGTGCCCGGACACTCAATGCTATCTGGCTGCACGGCGGCGGCCGCTATAAGCCGCTGCCACCAATCAAGTTCGCGCAGGTGCACGCTGATGCACCCGAGTGGCAAGGCGCGGCAGAAGCGGCCGGTGCACGCGGTGTATCTGCGAGCGCTGGCGTTACTAATACCTCGCTCGTCGTGGTTGAAACGCCGTGGGCGGCAAAGCAGCGCCAGGAGTGGGGCGCGTGGCTGCGTGACATCACTACCATCGACCAGATATTGCGCGCGCACCCCGCCGACTCGATAGATCTGATTTTAACTGGCGACACTGACCGCACGTTTGCTTTGCGACCCCTCGATCGATACAAGCCATGGCGCCGCTGGCGCCCACTAGCGCACGCGTTCACCGAATGACCGTTCTTACCGTTCGGGACTTCGACGCCACGACGGCGCGCCGCCTGGTCGCCGAAGGCCTTCCTGCACCACTTGCTCGCGCTCTAGCGGCACGAGGAATCGAGAGCCTGGCCGAGACGCGCTTATTGCTGGATGGACTGACCGCGCCCGCCGCACTGTCACACGTTGACAACGCCGCGGTTCTTCTCGCGGATGCCATCGAATCCGATTCGCGCTTGCTGATCGTTGCTGACTACGACTGCGATGGGGCCACCGCGTGTGCGGTTGGGTTACTAGGTCTGCGCGCGATGGGCGCACACGTCGACTACCTCGTTCCAAATCGTTTCGAGTACGGCTACGGGTTGACTCCGGAGATTGTCGATCTCGCGGCCAGCGCATCGCGCGGGCCCCCAGACCTGCTGATTACTGTCGACAACGGCATCGCCAGTGTCGAAGGTGTCGCGCGGGCGAACGCGCTCGGTATGTCGGTGCTGGTTACTGATCATCACTTGCCCGGTGCGGTGTTGCCGGCAGCCGCCTGCATCGTCAATCCAAACCAGGTCGGGTGCGGATTCCCGAGCAAGCATCTGGCAGGCGTCGGCGTGATGTTCTATGTGCTGCTCGCGCTGCGTGCCGAACTGCGCGCCCGCGGCAAGTTCGATGCCGCAACTCAGCCACGCCTTGATCACCTGCTTGACCTGGTGGCGCTCGGCACGGTTGCCGACGTCGTCAAGCTCGATCGCAACAATCGCATCCTGATCGCTCAAGGGCTGCTGAGGATTCGCAAGGGCCGGTTGCGCGCGGGTATTGCGGCCTTGTTTCAAATTGCCGGCAAAGATGCGCGAGCCGCTAATGCACGCGATCTTGGCTTTGCGATCGGCCCGCGCATTAACGCCGCGGGACGGCTGACCGACATGACAGTCGGCATCGACTGTCTGAACACTGACAGCTTCGACCGCGCGGTCGAGCTGGCACGACAGCTTGACCAGTTGAATCGCGATCGACGCGAGATCGAGAGCGACATGCAGCTCGACGCGCTCGCGGTACTGGTTGACGCCGACGTAGCAGCGCGTCGCACGATCTGCCTTTATAACGAAGACTGGCACCAGGGCGTGATCGGCCTGGTCGCGTCGAGAATCAAGGAAAAGTATCACCGCCCGACGATCGCGTTTGCGCGCGCTAGCGACGGCGAGTTGCGCGGCTCCGGTCGCTCGATCGACGGCGTGCATTTGCGCGACACGCTCGACCTCGTTACCAAGCACGCACCGGCCCTGGTGCGCCGCTTCGGCGGTCACGCGATGGCCGCCGGGCTGACGTTGCCAGCTTCCAGCTATGACAGCTTCGCCCTGATTTTCGAGGAGGCGACGCGCGCGTCGTGCGATCGGTCGCTCTTTGAGCGCACGATCGTGACCGACGGCGCGTTAACAGCGAACGAAGTTGCGCTGTCGCTGATCGAAGCAATTGATTCCCACGTATGGGGTCAGGGATTTCCGGCACCGCTGTTCGACAATGAGTTTATCGTTGTGGAGCAGAAGCTGGTCAAGGATCGCCATCTGAAGCTCATCGTCGATCTCGACGGGCGCATGTTCGATGCGATTTGGTTTTGCCGCACCGAACAACTTCCGCGCACCGTTAGGCTGGCATACAGGCCTGTCGTCGAGGACTACATGGGTGAGCGTCGCCTGCAGCTGATGATTGAACACGCCGCCCTATAATTCCCAGACATCGAATAAAGGACATCATGGAAGCCGAGCGCCTGAATCAGATAGAAGGCACCGTCGCCGACCTACGCACTCGCCTTTCAGAACTGCGGAGGTATCTTTGACGTCGATGTCAAGGAACGACGGCTCTTAGAAGTCGGCCAGGCGCTCGAAGATCCAAAGGTGTGGGACGACCCGAAGCGCGCGCAGGAACTAGGCAGAGAGAAAAAGAGTGCTGAAGCGCTCGTGCTGAAAATGCGGGCGCTTGAGTCGGCTGTCGGCGATTCCGGCGAATTGTTTGCGATGGCCCGGAGCGACGCTGACGAAGCAACGCTCGTTGCGGTCGACGCCGATGTCACAGCACTAGCGAAGCAGGTCGCAGAGCTCGAGTTTCAGCGAATGTTCAACAACCCGCTGGATCCTAACAACTGTTTTATTGAAATCCAGGCGGGTGCCGGCGGCACCGAAGCTCAGGACTGGGCCTCGATGCTGGAACGAATGTATCTGCGCTACGCCGAGCGCCGCAAGTTCAAATCCGAGCTGCTCGACGAAACGCAAGGCGAAGTCGCCGGTATCAAGGGAGCAACGATCAAGCTCACCGGCGATTACGCGTTCGGCATGCTGCGTACGGAGACCGGAATCCATCGGCTGGTGCGCAAGTCGCCGTTTGATTCGAACGCGCGGCGGCACACGTCGTTCGCAAGTGTGTTCGTTTATCCCGAGGTCGACGAGACGATCGAGGTCGAAGTAAATCCGGCCGATCTGCGTATCGATGTGTATCGCGCATCAGGGGCCGGCGGACAGCACGTCAACAAAACTGAATCCGCTGTGCGGATCACGCACCTTCCGACCAACATCGTCGTGCAGAGCCAGAACGATCGTAGCCAGCATCGTAACCGCGCTGAAGCGATGGCAATGCTGAAGTCAAAGTTGTACGAGCAGGAGCTGCGCAAGCGGCAAGCGCAGCAGACCGCGCTCGAAGATTCAAAGACCGACATTGGCTGGGGCCATCAGATTCGCTCGTACGTGCTCGATCAGTCGCGCATCAAGGATTTGCGTACGAACTACGAAGTCGGCAATACGCAGGCGGTGCTCGACGGCGATCTTGACGATTTCATTGAAGCCAGTTTGAAACAGGGCGTGTGATGCAGTCGACTCGCCCACTAACGATCTTGACCGGCGCGTCGCGCGGACTCGGCGCTGCGATGGCAGAGCAGCTCCTGCAGCGCGGCGCGTCGGTGCTGACCATGTCGCGTCGCCCTGACCAGTCGCTCGGCGCAAAAGCGGCCGCCGGAGCCTTACTCGAGCAATGGGCGATCGATCTCGCTGATGGAATTTCGGCGTCCGCTCGTCTGGAGGCGTGGCTGAGGAGCCAGCAGAACGTCTTTTGTTCTGCGACTTTGATCAACAACGCAGCGCTCGCAGGGACCACAGGGCCCGTCAGCGAGAGCGACGCGTCAGCACTGGCGGCGGTACTGCGCGTCGGGCTCGAGGCGCCGATGCTGTTGACGCGTGCATTTTTGCTTGCAACGCGCGAATGGAGCATCCCGCGCAAAGTGCTCAACATCTCGTCCGGAGCCGGCAAGAAGCCGTTGGCCGGCACGGCTGCATATTGCGCGGTGAAGGCAGGGCTTGACCATTTTTCGCGCGTTGTTGCGCTTGACGAAGCGCACTTGCCCAACGCCGCAATGATTGTCTCGCTCGCGCCGGGCGTCATCGACACCGACATGCAGACCGCGCTGCGTGAATCCGATCCACGCTCATTTCCGGATCAGCCTCGGTTCGTCGCCATGAAAATGCAGGGGCAACTGACATCAGCCAATGACGCCGCCGCCAAAGTCCTGGCCTTTTTGGATCGACGCGATTTCGGAACCGACGTCGTCGCCGACGTACGCGACACCTGAGTTTATGAGCGATTCTAAAGATCCGGCACCCGTCGATGAGAACCAGATCATTGCCGAGCGGCGCGCCAAGCTCGCGGCGTTGCGCGCATCAGGCCCCGCGTTCCCAAACGACTTTAGGCGCACGCATGTTGCCGACGAGCTGCATATCAAGTACGGCGCACGCGAACGCGACACGCTGGCGCAGGAAAACATTGAAGTAGCGGTGGCGGGCCGCATGATGCTGAAGCGACTGATGGGCAAGGCGAGCTTCGCAACGGTGCAGGACGGCAGCGGCCGCATTCAGTTTTACATCGCCGATGACGAGACCGGCAAAGACGTGCACGATGAATTCAAGCGGTGGGACATTGGTGACATCGTCGCCGCGCGCGGCGTTGTGTTCAAAACGCTGAAGGGCGAGTTGAGCATCCGTTGCACCCACCTCAGGCTGCTCGCTAAATCGCTACGCCCTCTGCCCGACAAATTTCACGGCCTCGAAGATCGCGAGATGCGCTATCGCCAGCGCTACGTCGATCTGATGATGAGCGACGAGACACGCAAGCTGTTCATTACGCGCAGCAAGGTAATCACGTCGATGCGCGACTTCATGGTGGCCGACGGTTTTCTTGAAGTCGAAACGCCGATGCTGCAGATCATCCCCGGCGGGGCCGCGGCGAAGCCGTTCGTCACGCACCATAACGCGCTCGATATCGACATGTTTCTGCGCATAGCGCCCGAGCTTTTCCTCAAGCGTCTTGTGGTCGGCGGCTACGAGCGCGTATTCGAAATCAATCGCAACTTTCGCAACGAGGGCATGTCCCCGCGCCACAACCCCGAGTTCACGATGCTCGAGTTCTACGCGGCGTATCAGGACTACCAATGGCTGATGGATTTCACCGAGCGTTTGATCGATCACATCGCGCTCGCGACCGTGGGCTCGTCGCACCTCGAGTATCAAGGTCATGCGATCGAGCTAAAGCCACCGTATGCGCGCCTGACGACGGTACAGGCGATCCGCCAGCACGCACCTGATTACTCGGACGAGCAGCTCGCAGACCGCAGCTTTCTGCATCGTGAGTTGCGCGCGAAGGGCAGCACGCACGCCGAAGAAGCGGGCCTTGGGGCGCTGCAGCTTGCGATATTCGAGCAGGTCGCTGAGGAAAAGCTGATCCAGCCGACCTTTATTGTCGACTATCCAGTCGAAGTGTCGCCGCTTGCACGCGCATCGGACACCCGCCCGGAGATCACCGAACGGTTCGAGCTTTTCATTGCCGGACGCGAGATTGCAAATGGATTCTCCGAGCTGAACGACCCGGAAGACCAGGCCGCGCGCTTTCTCGAACCGGCAAAAGCCAAAGACGCCGGGGATGAGGAAGCGATGTACTACGACGCTGACTACGTCCGCGCCCTCGAATACGGCATGCCGCCCGCGGCGGGCTGCGGAGTAGGCGTCGACCGCCTCGTGATGATGCTGACGAACGCGCCAAACATCCGCGACGTGATTCTATTTCCACACATGCGACCCGAATCGTGATCGACTTCGCGCGGCTGCAGCGGCTGGTAGAGCGGCTGCAGACGCGCGCGCAGCAACCAGTTCCGGCAAACCTCGTCTTGCTGATAACAGCGGACGTGCAGATCGGCCAGGTACAACCGGCGCTGGCACGCTTCATTGCGCAACGTGTTCGAGGCTTCGAATGGACCGACGGCACGCTGGCGATGTCCCGCGGTGCGTGCGACTTCGACTCCCGTAGCGCGCTGCTAGCCGAGGCCGCCGCACGGCTGCGGGAGACCGGGATGGTCCGAGGCTGGCGCGATGAGCAACTTGCGGTCGGCAAGCCGGCGCTGGCAACCCTCGAGCGTGCGGCCTGCCGACCTCTCGGCATTACTACCGAAGCGGTGCACCTGAACGCGTACGTCACGGCCGACGCGCTGATCGTCGCGCGCCGCTCGGCGCTCAAGCAAATCGATCCAGGTC
>DATLMT010000278.1:0-3639 GCA_035537135.1 Burkholderiaceae bacterium
CATGCGTTCGGCGACTGCCTTGTCGTTCTTTATGTCAGTTCCCGCTCCTCCGGTTGAGCTGCGAACCACGTACGTCGCCAGCAGACTGATCAGAATGATCGGCACCAGAAACGCCAGGGTGATGACGATGATCAGTTGGCGCGGTGTTTTGATCAGGGAATTGCCGTGTTCCGACATCAGATGCTCCAGTGCGAGGCGCGAAAGTATAGCGGCGCCGCCTGCGCGCATCCGCGCTGCACAAGACAGCAGCATCGCAGCGCTCGCCACGCTACCATTGCACTCCTATCTGCGCCCGTAGCTCAGTGGATAGAGTACTGGCCTCCGAAGCCAGGGGTCGTGGGTTCGAATCCCGCCGGGCGCGCCAACTCGCACCGTAACCATGGCATCGCACTCACCCAATCCGGTCAATATCACGCTGCACTCTGCGTCGCGCGTGTTCGAGATCGAGTTCGACGACGGCCGCAGTTTCAAGCTGCCGTTCGAATTCATGCGTGTGCATTCTCCGTCGGCGGAAGTGCGCGGCCACGGTCCCGGCCAGGGGACACTACAGGTAGGAAAGCGCGGCGTCACGATCACGGAAGTGCATCCGATCGGCCACTACGCGGTACAGCCGCTGTTTTCGGACGGACATTCGAGCGGAATTTTTTCATGGGACTACTTGTACGAGCTAGGCGCCAATCAGAGCCGCTTGTGGAATGAATACCTGGAGCAACTGAAGGCAGCAGGCGCCAGCCGCGATTCGGCGCCGACGTCCAATGTCGGTGCCCCCACGTCGGGTTGCGGCCATGGCTAAAGCCGCGTCGACGCATTTTGGCTTCACCGAAGTCGATGAGTCGGAAAAAGCGCGTCGCGTCGCCGGCGTATTCGACTCTGTCGCGTCGAAGTACGACGTGATGAATGATGCGATGTCGGCCGGGCTGCACCGGTTATGGAAGGCGTTTGCCGTGCGTCAAGCCAACGTGCGAGCAGGAATGAAGGTGCTCGATATTGCGGGCGGCACCGGTGATCTGGCGTGCGCGTTTGCCAAGCACGCTGGTGGAACCGGTGAAGTGTGGTTGACCGAC
This sequence comes from Burkholderiaceae bacterium, assembly GCA_035537135.1. GTDB lineage: Bacteria > Pseudomonadota > Gammaproteobacteria > Burkholderiales > Burkholderiaceae_F > JACCZX01. The sequence continues at coordinate 1,065 of DATLMT010000278.1, forward strand.
ATCAATGCGTCGATGCTTGCAGAGGGGCGCGACCGCTTGCTCGATCGTGGGCAAATGATTCCGCTGGCCCAGTGTGACGCCGAACGCCTGCCCTTTGCGTCCGGCTACTTCGACGTTGCAACGGTCGGCTTCGGCCTGCGCAACATGACGCACAAAGACGCGGCGCTGACCGAGATGCAGCGGGTCTTGAAGCCCGGCGGCCGCCTGCTCGTACTCGAATTCTCACGTGTCTGGCAGCTGATCGCCCCCATATACGACGCCTATTCGTTCAACGTCCTGCCCTGGCTGGGAGCAAAGATTGCCAAAGATGCGGATAGTTATCGCTATCTTGCCGAGTCGGTACGCGTGCACCCGCCGCAAGACGAATTGGCCAAAATGATGGAACATGCCGGATTCGACAACGTCCAATGGTTCAATCTCACCGCTGGCGTATGCGCTTTGCATGTCGGCACGAAGTATTGATGGGTTTGGAGGTCACATGAGAAATCTATTCACAGGCAAGGCCTTGGCGGTTTTAATGATCGGCGTCGTTGCCGCGACTTTTGCTTTCGACGCTGATGCGCAGCGTCGCTTTGGTGGCGGTAAGAATCTCGGACGCCAGTCAGCGCCTGTGCAGCAGCGCCAGGCCACGCCTCCGCCGCAACAAACACCGCAAGCTGGCAATCAACAACAGGCGCCCGCAGCCGCTGCAGCGCCGCGGCCGGGCGCTGCCGCTGGCGCCGCACCGCGCAGTCCGTGGCGTGGGGCGTTGATGGGGCTTGCCGCAGGTTTGGGTCTGGCCGCTTTGGCGTCGTACTTCGGCTTCGGTGAAGCGCTGACGATGTTCCTGACGGTAATGCTGATCGGCATGGTGTTGTTGCTGCTCGCGGGCTTCGTGATGCGTCGCATGCGCGGCGGCGCCCCGCAGCCCGCCTATGGAAGCGCAGGTAGGGCGGCTGCTGCGCCCGCAGACTCGCCAGGCACGTACAAGCACGTCGGCTATGAAAGTGCTCAAGTGCCGGCGTCACGCAACGCGGAGGCTTCATTCGTGGGCGCACGTCCTGGCTCGGCGATGGATCAATTTGCGCGTGGTGGCGTGGCGGTCGACAGCGCGCCTTGGGGAATCCCTGCCGACTTCGACAGCAAAGGGTTTTTGACAGCGGCGAAAGCCAACTACGTCAAGCTGCAACAGGCTTGGGACAGTGGCGATCTCGCGGAGCTGTCGGAGTTCACCAGCAACGACATGTTCATCACGCTGACACACGAGTTGCGGGCACGCGGCGGCAAGTCGACCACCGAAGTCGTCACGCTTGACGCCGACTTGCTCGGCATCGAGTCAACCGCCGATGAGCACATCGCGAGCGTCAAGTTCGACGGCACGCTAAAGGTCGATGGCGAGATCGAACGTGTATCCGAAGTTTGGAATCTCGCGAAGCCGGTGCGCGGCGGCGGCTGGGTGCTGGCGGGCATACAACAGCTGGCATAACGAACAGTGGTGAAACCTGGAGGGCGCTGCGGCGCCCTCTTTCAATTCTGCGCTCGATGATAGATCAGCTGGCAAACTCGGCCGCCGTCGCGGTACTCAACCGCATGCTCGCGCGCGAGCCGTGGGCGCGCGACAGGCTGGCGCCGTTCACCGGCCGCATCGCACGGTTCGACGCCGCTCCATTCGCCTTGACCCTGCAGGTGACCAGCGAGGGTATGTTCGCAGCCGCCGGAACAGGTGCGCACGCAGTCACGATTGGGGTGGCGCTTTCTTCGTTGCCACTCGCCCTGCTCGACCCACAAGCTGCGATGAAAGATGTGCGGCTTAGCGGCGATGCCGAGTTCGCGCAGGCGCTCGCCTACGTTCTGCAGAATCTGCGGCCGGAACCGGAAGAAGAGCTGTCGCACTATATCGGCGATGCGGCGGCGGAGCGTCTGGTCGGCTTCATGCGCGCGAGCGCGTCGCAGTGGAAACAAATCGCCGAGAACATGCTTGATAGCACGGCGCACTACGTGGTACGCGAAAATCCGATGGTTGTTGACCGCGAGGATCTCGACAACTTCAGCAACGACGTCAATCGTTTGCGCGACGCGGTTGCACGCGCCGAAAAGCGCATCGAACTGCTGGCCCACGCTTAGCTCCACCGCCGTAGCCGGCGATTTGACGCCCTACAATCGCCGCCCATGCGGCTACTGCGCCTTATTCGCATCCTGGCGGTTGTCTGGCGCTACCGGCTCGATGAAATTGTCGTCACCAGTTTGAAAAATCCCGCGCTGGTGCGGTTGGTCGGTTGGACGACATTCGGCGCACCGCGCGAGCCGCGCGCGGTTCGACTACGGCGCGCCCTTGAAGATCTCGGACCGATCTTCGTCAAGTTCGGACAGGTGTTGTCAACGCGTCGCGATCTGTTGCCACCCGACATGGCGGACGAACTCGCGCGTCTGCAGGACCGGGTGCCGCCGTTTGCTTCCGAAATTGCGATGCGCGAAATCGAGCGGGGACTGCAGCGCCCGATCGATGCGGTGTTCTCCTCATTTGAGCGCGAGCCGGTGGCGTCGGCGTCGATTGCCCAAGTCCACTTCGCGGTGTTGAAAGAAGGCGCGCACGCCG
>DATLMT010000279.1:0-13530 GCA_035537135.1 Burkholderiaceae bacterium
CCACTGGCGGATCTTTCAATCCTGCTCGACAAGACGCGTTTGCTGGCGATCATGAAAGACGGCGTGTTCCACAAAGCGCCCGATATGGCCAACAACTTTGCCGGCAGCAGGCGCAGCTTGCGCCCGCCGTACGTTCCGGCCGCCGCGTCTGCCTCAGCAATGAATTGATGCGGACATCGCACATCGTCGGCTGGAGCACACTCGCGCTCCTACTTCTAGGTCTTTCGATCTGGGGCCTGGTCGACAACACGCGATTGTTTTTGGTGACGGTGCTCAACGGTCTGACGCTGGCATCGCTGTACTTCATTGTCGCCAGCGGCTTCACGCTGGTCTTTGGATTGATGCGCAACGTCAATCTGGCGCACGGCTCGTTGTATCTGCTCGGTGGCTATGTCGGCTTCATCGTCGCCGAGAAAACCGGCTGGTGGGTCCTCGCGTTGGCGGCGGGCTTCTTCACCGCAGCCATCGTCGGTCTGCTGATCCAGACCGTGATCCTGCGTCATATGCAGGGACAGGACTTGCGTCAGACGATGGTGACAATCGGCCTGTCGATCCTGATTGCCGATGTGTTGCTGTGGATTTTTACCGCCGAAGTGCATCAGATGGAAGCGCCTGCGTGGCTGAAAGGTCCGCTGCGCGGCATTCCGATCATCAATGCTTACTCCGCGTATCGAATGAGTCTGCTGGTGCTTGGCATCGCGATCGGCGTTGCGCTGTGGCTGTTTCTAAACCGCACGCGTGTGGGCATGATGATTCGTGCCGGCGTCGATGACCGCGCGATGCTTGCAGCTTCTGGCGTTAACGTGAATCTCGTGTTCGCGATCACGTTTGCAATGGGCGCAGGTCTGGCGGGCCTCGGCGGCGTGATCGGCGCGGTCGAGCTGTCGATGGTGCCCGGCGAAGACACGCGCTTTCTTCTCGCATCTCTGATCGTCGTGATTGTCGGCGGCATGGGCAGCGTCACCGGTGCAGCGATCGGTGCGGCGATGCTGGGACTCGCCGAAACCTTCGGACTGGCTTACGCGCCGACCTACAGCGTCGTGTTTACTTTCGTGATCCTGGTAATCGTGCTCGCGTTTCGCCCGCGCGGGGTGATGGGGCGACCGGCATGAGCGCAGCCAAGTGGCGGCGTGCGATGGCGAGCGGCTCACTTACAGGTGCCGCGGCTCCCGCCCTCGCACTGCCGGGACATCTGCAACTGGTTGCAAGCGAACCGGATCGAGCGCGTGAGCACGCAACTTGGCCACTTACTCTGCAGAATTGGATACGCAACCTGTCCGTATGGCAGCTTGCGATCCTTGCGGGTCTGATCGTCTTCCCTTTCGTCGTATCGCCGTTCATCACGTTTCAGATCGGCGCGCAGACATTGGCGCTGGGGTTGATTGCCTTGTCGCTGACCTTCCTCGGTGGCTATGGCGGCATGGTGTCGCTGGCGCAGATGACGGTGGCCGGCATCGCCGGTTACTCGGTCGCGATTCTCGGTTCGAGCAGTGCCGCCGAAATCAGTCTGAACTGGCCGTGGTACATCGTCGTGCCGTGTGCACTGCTGATCGCGACGGCGTGTTCGGCCGGCATCGCATGGCTTTCGGTACGTACCGAAGGCATTTACACAATCATGATCACGCTTGCGATCGGGGTCGCGTTCTTTTATCTGGCATTGCAGAACTACAGCCTCTTCAACGGATGGCAAGGCTTGCACAAGGTTTATCCGCCGATCGTGTTCGGTATCAACTGGCGCGATCCGCTGCCGATTTATTTTCTGACCCTGGCCTGCGCGCTGGCGAGCTACATCTTCATCTCGTACGTCGTGCGCTCGCCGTTCGGCGTCGCACTGCAAGGAATTCGTGAGAACCCCCGGCGCATGGAGTCACTTGGCTTCAATGTCGTGGCGCATCGAGTGGCGGCGTACGTGGTTGCAGGATTTATTGCGGCAATCGGCGGCGTTCTGTTCGTTTGGTACAACGGATTGATCACGCCGGGTTCGGTCGGCACGTCGTGGCTGATCAACATCCTGGTGATCGCTGTGCTGGGAGGCATGCGCCATCCGATCGGCCCGTTTCTAGGCGCGCTGATCTTCGTGCTGCTGCAGACATTTGCAATCGACGTGATCGACCGCGAACGATTCAATCTTGTGATCGGCGGGGTCTTCCTCGCCATTGTTCTGTTTTCACCTGACGGGCTGCTTGGTTTGTGGTCCTACGCGCGCGCGCGCTTTGCGCAATCGCGTCGGGACACAGGGCGAGTGTCGTCCGTTTCTACCCCACTGCGGCCTGCGAGCCGTCATTAGCAAATTATTGGTAACTGAAGGAGACAGTAATGAAGAAGAGATTTTTGATGCGAGCGCTGATGGCAGCAGCGGTGATCGGCGCATTTGCGACGACGGCATGGTCGCAGTCGGGCCAGCCGGTCAAGATCGGTGTGCTGGCAACGCTGGAAGGACCGTTTGCTGCAGGCGGAGCCGACGGCATGCGCGGCGCCGAGCTTGCAATTCGCGAGCGCGGGGGCGTAGTGGCCGGACGCAAGATCGAAATGATCAAGGCATCGTCCGATGCCAAACCTGACGTAGCAGTGAACTCCGCGCGCAAGCTGGTCGAACAGGACAAAGTCGACATCCTGGTCGGTCCGCTTTCGGGTGGTGAAGGTATTGCGGTCAAGGATTATTCCAAGACGCAACCGCAAGTAACGTTCATCAACGGTTCTTCGGGCGCGCAAGCCACCACGTTGACCAGCCCGTCACCCAACTTCTTCCGCTTTAATACCGATGGTGGCCAATGGATGGCCGGCTTGGGTAAGGAAGCAATGAAGCGGGGTTTCAAGCGAGTGATGGTCATCGCTGAGGACTATTCGTTTCCATACTCGCAGGTGCAAGGCTTCATGACCGAGTACTGCGCGGCTGGCGGCAAGGTGCCTGTGAAGGCGTGGGTTCCGCTCGGTGGCAAGGACTACTCATCGGTGATTGCACGCGTGCCGAAAGACGTTGATGCACTGGTCGTCGTGCTCGGAGGCGCCGACGCGGTGAACTTCCTGAACCAGTATGAAGCTGCTGGCGGCGACAAGCCGATGATCGGAGGGTCGATCACCGTCAGTCAGGACGTGCTGAACTATCGCGGCAAGCGGCGCGATTCGCTGGTCGGCACGCTGTCCGCAGGTCCAAACGCCGACGCCATCGACACGCCGGAGTACAAGGCTTTTGTTGCGAGCTACAAGAAAAACTTTCCGGATGGCTATCCGAGTCCGGGCCTGTTCGCGCTCAACTACTACATCAATATGAAAGCCGCGCTCGACGGGCTCGAAGCCGTCAAGGGTGACTTGAGCGATGGACACAAGAAGTATCGCGACACGCTCGCGAAGATGACGCTGAAGACACCGGTCGGCGACATCAAGCTCGATGACAACCGCCAGGCAATCGGCACGACGTTCATTACCGAAGTGGCGAAGGACGACAAGGGTGGGCTGTACAACAAGGTCGTAGGCAAGGTCGACAATGTCACGCAAACGCTCGGCTTGAAGCAAGCCGACTTCAAGATGGGCTCGCGCGACGTGCCCGATTGTCCCTAAGAAGTACGAAGATAGAGCCGGGCGCAACGCCCGGCTCGACTCGATTCCTATTCCTCTTATGGCGGCCGTGATTGAGATGCCCAAAACCGCGCGCGCGCATTCGGCCGCGATGTCGGGCAACGCGCTCGAACTCGAGGGTGTCACGCGTCAGTTCGGCGCGCTGCGGGCTATCGATGACATCACGTTTACTGTCGCGGCCGGCGAACGCCGCGCGATTCTCGGCGCAAACGGCGCGGGAAAGACGACGCTGTTCAACGCGATCACCGGTGATTTCCCGCCCACGCACGGTCGCGTGCATTTCTTCGGCGAAGACGTAACCAACCTGCCGCCGCACGAACGCATTCGACGTGGACTGCGGCGCACCTATCAATCGTCGTTGTTGTTTCGCGAGCTATCGGTCCGCGACAATCTTTTTCTCGCGGTACGCGGTGGCACGCGCGGCCGCTTCAACATGCGTCGCCCGCGACGGTCGGACCCTAGCGTCGTTGCCGCGGAAGCTCTGCTGCACCAGGTGCGCCTCGATATCGTTGGCGACACGCCGGTTGCATCGCTATCGCACGGGCAACAACGGCAGCTCGAAGTCGGAATGGCTTTGGCGGGCGCTCCGCGCTTGATTCTGTTTGATGAGCCGGCGGCCGGACTGTCGCCCGCGGAGCGCCGCGAGCTCGTCGCGCTGCTGCGCGCGTTGCCGCGCCATCTCGGCTTTGTGCTGATCGAGCACGATCTCGACATTGCGCTTGGCGTGGCCGAGCGCGTGACCGTGATGCACAACGGGCGCGTGCTGAAGCACGGCACGCCGCAGGAAATTCAGGACGACGCCGAAGTGCACGCGATTTACATGGGTGCGAAGGGTCATGGGGGCGCGCATGTCCACTGACGCGATGCACACCACCGTGCCCGCGCTCGAAGTGCGCAACCTGAATGTGTACTACGGCCGCGCGCACGCACTGCAAGACATCTCACTGACCCTGCACTCCGGCGTGCTCGGTGTCGTCGGCCGCAACGGCATGGGCAAGACAACACTGTGCAACGCGATCACCGGACTGGTTCCCGCGCGCGGCAGTGTGAAGCTTGCGGGCCGCGAGATTCTCGGCGTTTCGCCGAACGTGATTACCGAGCTCGGCATCGGCTACGTACCGCAGGGTCGCCGCGTGTGGCCATCGCTGTCGGTCGACGAACACCTGCGGCTCGCGGCAAAAAGCGCAAGACAGGGCGCCTGGACGGTCGAGCGCATCTACTCGCTGTTCCCGCGCCTGGCGGATCGTCGGCGTAACGGCGGCGCTGAACTGTCGGGCGGAGAGCAACAGATGCTCGCGATTGGCCGCGCCTTGTTGTTCAACCCGCGCGTGCTGGTAATGGACGAGCCAACCGAAGGCCTGGCGCCGGTGATCGTCGAACAGGTCGAAGGCACGTTGACGCAGCTCGCGCATGCGACCTCCGAGGCCACCGGGATCGCAGTGTTGTTGATCGAACAGAATATCGGCGTTGCGGTCGCGGCGGCCGACCGCATCGCCGTAATGGTCAACGGACGGATTGCGCGCGAGATGTCCGCAGGTGAGCTTGCGGCCGACACTGAGTTGCAGCAGCGATTGCTCGGTGTGCACGCGGCGGGAGAAGAGCTGCAACCGGTCGTGCCCGAAGTCGTGGACGAAGATGCTACGGCGCGAGTGTTCACCGTACGCCGCGCGCACGCGGATGCTGCTCCCGCCTTACCGTCCAATACAACGACGCAGACCGTCAGAAGCTTTACGCGCTGGAACGCCCAGCAGCCTGATGTTCCATTGCACGACCGCGCGGTACGCGCCTCGCTCAACGACACGAAGGAGTCTGAGCCTAAAGCCCAAGCGACTGCGGACATTGCTTCGAACACACGCAGCGCGCGTGTTTTCGAATTCCCGGCCGCGAGCAACGTGCAGCGCGCCGCTTATATCGCCGGCACCTTCGACACGAAGGGCCGCGAGCTTTTCTTTCTGAAGCAGTGCATCGAAAAGCTGGGACTGCGCACCGTGACGGTCGATCTGTCGACCTCGGGCGCAACGTCGACCGCGAACATTCATCCGCGCGAAGTCGCACGTCATCATCCAAAGGGCGAGAGCGCAGTGTTCACCGGTGATCGCGGCTCATCGGTCAGCAGCATGGCGATCGCCTTCGAGCGATTTCTTCTGGCACGCAACGACCTTGGCGGCATCGTGTCGGCCGGAGGCTCCGGCGGTACCGCACTGGCGACGCAGGCAATGCGTGCGTTGCCGGTCGGCATGCCGAAGGTGATGGTGTCGTCGGTGGCTTCGGCGGACGTCCGTCCGTACGTCGGTCCGAGCGACATCTGCATGATGTATTCGGTGACCGACGTGTCCGGCATCAACCGCATCAGCGAGAAGGTGCTGTCGAATGCAGCGCATGCGCTCGCCGGCATGATTGCGTACACGCGCACCGGCGTATCCGAAAGCAAGCCTGCGATCGGGTTGACGATGTTCGGCGTCACGACACCTTGCGTGCAGGCGGTCACCAAGCAGCTGCAGAACGAATTCGATTGCCTGGTGTTTCACGCAACCGGCACCGGCGGTCAATCGATGGAAAAACTGGTCGACTCGGGCTTGCTCGCCGGCGTGCTCGACATCTCGACCACCGAGGTATGCGACGAGATCGTCGGCGGCGTGCTCAGTGCAGGCCCCGGCCGATTCGATGCGTTCGCGCGGCGTCCGATTCCATACGTCGGATCATGCGGGGCGCTCGACATGGCCAACTTCTGGGCGTTCGACACCGTGCCGCCGAAGTTCAAGGAGCGCAACCTGGTGAAACACAACGCCAACGTCACGTTGATGCGTACGACGGTCGACGAGTGCAAGGCGATCGGAGAGTTCATCGCGGCCAAGCTAAATCGAATGGAAGGCCCAGTGCGCTTCATCATTCCCGAAGGCGGCGTGTCGGCGCTCGATGCACCTGGGAAGCAGTTCTGGGATCCCGCCGCGGACAAGGCGCTGTTCACGGCGATCGAATCGAACTTCCGTCGCGGCACGCGACGTACGCTGATCAGGACCCCGCTGCATCTGAACGACCCTGCCTTTGCCGATCTGCTCGTCAAGCATTTTCACGACGTATGCACCGAGGGCGCTGCGGTCACACGCACTGCAGCTCACTAAACCAGAACACACAACGACACGATGCCTCGAATTGCCCGCAAAGAAATCATCGAAAGGCTGTGCGACAAGATCGCGCGCGGTGAACCGATCGTCGGCGGCGGCGCAGGCACCGGCTTGTCCGCAAAGTGCGAGGAAGCAGGCGGCATCGACTTGATCGTGATCTACAACTCGGGCCGCTATCGAATGGCCGGCCGCGGCTCGCTGGCTGGACTGCTTGCCTACGGCAACGCAAATGAAATCGTCGTCGAGATGGCGCACGAAGTGTTGCCGGTCGTGCGTCATACGCCGGTGCTCGCCGGCGTGAACGGCACCGACCCATTCATGCTGATGCCGCACTTCCTTGGTCAGCTTGCCGACCTCGGCTTCTCCGGCGTCCAGAATTTCCCCAGCGTCGGACTGATCGACGGGATGTTCCGCGCAAACCTCGAAGAGACGGGTATGGGTTATGCGCTCGAGGTCGAGATGATTCGCGCGGCACGCGCACTCGACCTGCTGACGACGCCGTATGTGTTTTCCGAGCACGATGCGCGCGAGATGGCAGGCGCTGGTGCGGACATCGTTGTCTGCCATCTGGGCTTGACGACCGGTGGCGCAATCGGTGCCGGCACTGCGCTGACGCTCGAAGACTGCGTTCCGCGCATCGACGCGTGGTCCGCGGCTGCGCGCGAGGTCAATCCGGAGGTCATCGTGCTTTGCCACGGCGGACCGATAGCGACGCCGGAAGACGCCGAATTCATCTTGCAGCGATGCCCGCAATGCCATGGCTTCTACGGCGCATCGAGCATGGAGCGACTGCCGACAGAAATTGCACTGACCGAGCAGACCAAGAAATTTGTAGCCATTCGAAGCGGTAGCAAGAAAGCTCTGGAAAGCGTAGCGAGCAGCCCCGAGGTTGCGCTGAGGAGCGGAAACGTACGCCAGGTACGTTGAGCACCGGATGCGCAAGATCGGGACGCGCAGTAGCTTTACAGAGATTTATTGAGGGAGTACGTCATGAGCGGAACGGATTTTGGAATTTTTATCCTTAGCCTTCTCACCGCGGCGATCGTCGTCGGTGTGATCGGGTGGTTGTTCCACTGGCTGTATCTGCGCTCGTCGAAGGAGCGCGCATTTGTGCGCACGGGACTCGGTGGGCAGAAGGTCGTGCTTGGCGGCGGCGCGTTCGTGCTGCCGATCGTGCACGACGTGATTCCGGTCAACATGAACACGCTGCGGCTTGAAGTTGCGCGAGGGCGCGACAAGGCGCTGATCACCAAGGACCGGATGCGCGTCGATGTGATCTCGGAATTCTATGTACGCGTGCGGGCCGAAGCGAATGCCGTCGCGGATGCCGCGCAGACACTGGGCATGCGCACGCTCGAGCCGGAGCGGCTGAAGGAGTTGCTCGAAGGCAAGTTCGTCGACGCATTGCGCACGGCAGCTGCTGAGATGACGATGGAAGAACTGCATGAGCGGCGCGGCGATTTCGTCAAGCGCGTGCGCCAGGTGGTTGCCGAGGATCTGCTGAAGAACGGACTCGAGCTCGAGGCCGCTTCGCTGACGCAGCTCGACCAGACCGCAATGGAATTCTTCAATCCAAGCAACGCGTTCGACGCCGAAGGCCTGACGCGCCTGACCGAGACGATCGAGCGGCGCAAGAAGCAGCGCAACGATGTCGAGCAGGACACGATGATTTCGATCCGCAGCAAGAACCTGGAGGCGGAGAAGCTTTCGCTCGATATCGACCGCGAAGCCGAATACGCCCGGCTCCAGCAGGAGCGGGAAGTCGAGGTGGCGCGTGCGCAGCAGCGCAGCGATCTGGCGCGCGAGCGCTCCAGCAGCGAGCGGGAAGTCGAAACGTCGCAGATCTCGGCGCGCGAGGCGATCGAGAAGGCACGCCTGGTCAGTGACAGGGTTCTCGAGCAGGAGCGCATCTCGAAGGAAGGTGAGTTGCAGGCGCGCGAGATCGACCGCCGCAAGACCATCGAGCTGGCGGAGCAGCAGCGTGCAATTGCAATCGCGCAGCAGAGCAAGGCCGAGAGTGAGGCACGCGCTGCGGCCGATCAAGCACGCGCGAAAGCCGTCACGGAAGAAGAGCGCGTGTTTACCGCCCGTGAGACCGAAATGGCCGAGCGCCGCAAGCAGATCGAGCTGATCGAAGCATCGAAGGAAGCGCAACGAGAGGGCATCCGCCTGACGATGGCCGCTGAAGCCGAGAAGGCAGCATCAGCCGACCGCGGCGCCGCGTTGCGCGCACAAGCGCAGGCCGAGGCCGATTCGGATCAGATCCGCACGATGGCGCTGCGCATCCGGCACGAGATAGAAGCCGAAGGTGCGCGCTTGATGAACGAGACGCACAACATGCTGACGCCGGACGCACGCACATCGCAACTTCGTTTGCGGCTGATCGACAAGATGGAAGGCATCATCCGCGAGAGCGTCAAGCCGATGGAGCGCATCGAAGGCATCAAGATCCTGCACGTCGACGGGCTCGGCGGTGGCGGCAACGGTCATGCCAACGGGGACATGGGCGCGGGACTCGCCGACAGCGTCGTCAACAGCGCATTGCGCTTCCGCGCGCAGGCACCGCTGGTCGACCAGTTACTGCGCGAGATCGGCGTGCAGGGCGGCGAGCTCGGACAAATCGCGCAGAGCATCAGCAATACTGCGCTGCCCAGCGGCAGCAAGGGTGGTGGCGAGTGATTCGTGTTTACACGTCCAGTGTCATCGAGGCACCCTCCGATGCCGTCTGGCAACAGGTGCGTGACTTCAACGGATTGCCCGCGTGGCACCCCGCGATTACGGAGTCACGCATCGAGGCCGGCGCGCCATCTGATCGGGTCGGCTGTGTTCGCAACTTCCGCACGCGCGATGGCGGCGTGATCCGCGAGCAGTTGCTGACGCTGTCGGACTTCGAATACGAATGCACGTACTCGATTCTCGAGTCGCCAATGGGAGTCGACAACTACATCGCGACGTTGAAGCTGACGCCCATTACCGACGGCAATCGCACATTCGCCGAGTGGAGCGCCGAGTTCGATTGCGCGCCCGGCCGCGAGCGCGAGTTGACGCGACTGATCGGCCATGATGTTTTCCAGGGCGGCTTCGACGCGTTGAAGCAGCGCTTTCTAAGAGCCGCTGCATGACCTGCAGAAACTGAGCGCGCATGTCATTGCAGCGCGTCACCCGGTCGACCGTGATCGACCATCCGATCGAGCGTGTGTGGCCGGTGCTGCGCGACTTCAACTCGCACTGGCAATGGCACCCGGCCGTTGCTGAAAGCCATATCGAAAACGGACTGTCACCCGACCAGGTCGGATGCGTGCGCAACTTTCGGCTGGCCGATGGCGCGCACTTGCGTGAACAATTGCTCGCGCTGTCGGATCGAGATTGGATCTCGACGTACTGCATTCTCGATTCAACGATTCCGCTGTACCGCTACGTTGCCAGTGTCCAGCTAAAGCGCGTCATCGATGGCGACCGCACGTTCTGGCATTGGGAGTCGACCTTTGCAACGCCGCCGGGTCGCGAGCGAGAGCTCACCGAGCAGGTGGGCCGCAATGTCTACGAGGCCGGATTCCAGGCACTCACCAAACACTTAAACGCACATCGCGACCAAATCTTCAATTGAGTCGCGATGAAAGCGACAACTCACCCGACAGCGCTGCGGACGCAGCAACTGTTGCATCATGCCGGAATCTATTCGAACGTCGTCGAATTCGAGCAACCAACTCGGACCAGCGCAGAAGCGGCTGCCGCGATCGGTTGCCGCGTTGCCGAGATCGCGAAGTCAGTGGTGTTTCGCTCTTCCGTGAGCGGTCAGCCGATCATTATCGTGACCAGCGGGGAAAACCGTGTCAGTGAGGACAAGGTTGCGAAATTGATCGGCGAAAAACTCGTGCGCGCCGATGCCGACTTTGTTCGTCAGTCAACGGGGTTCGTGATCGGCGGCGTCGCGCCACTCGGTTACACCGGCCCATACAGGCTGCTGCTCGACGCCGATCTACAGCGTTTCAAAACGATCTGGGCCGCGGCCGGCACACCGTTCTCAGTCTTTCCGCTGTCGCCGCAGCAGTTATCGCAACTGACGGGCGCGCCGTGGTCGGACGTGAAGCTCGATCCTTGAGATTTCCTGCACCGCGTAGCGTTTGACAGAGCGTTCCAACAATTGCCTGACTACGCTGCGATCAGCGTGCGTTGTTCACCCGGCACAGGCTGACGCAGTGCGATGAACTTGGTCGCTTCCTCGACGACATGCAGATCTCTCAGAATGCGGCGATGGCCAAGCCCGTCAGTGGCAAGCAGGCGTGTTCGCGAATCAAGCGTATAGGCGTAACCATTTGAAATTGGAACTTCTTCGTCGCCGACATCGTGGATGACAAACAGCGGCGTGCGGATGCGCCGCACGTTCCACGGATCTGCCACCAGCCGCTTGAATTCAACGCCGGCCATGCGCTCGGCTGCCTGCTGAATTGACAGCAGCAGTGTCTCCGGTGCACCCAGCATGCGTGCCAGATTCATCAAAAACGGCCGAGGATCACTAGGCGGCGCGATCAGCACCGCTGCTGACAGCTTGCTCCGACTCGACGCCAATACGGACGCCACCGCCGCACCGCCGATTGAGTGCGCGATAACACCGGCCGGATCCGGCACGCCCTTCAATACGTGATCGACGGTGCGAATAATCACCGGCAGTGACGACCGGTCGCCTGAGCTGGCACCATGCCCGATATGATCGAACGCCAGAACGGCGAAGCCGAGCTGCCGCAAGGGCGCCGCGAAGTGCTCCATCTGCTGTGCCCGCCCGTTCCACCCGTGCACAAGCACGACAGTCGGGCTACGCTGCACGTCGCCCCAACGGTAGGTTGCGATTTGTCCATCGGGCGCTTGCAATTTCTCGGACACCGGCCCGCTGCAATCGGCGGCACGCGGCGCAGCGCGCTTGTCCGTTACAAAAAAGCGCCGCGCGACGAACTCGGCGGTTCGCTGCGGAGCCAGCTGTGAACCGATACGCACCGCAGCGCGAATGGCTGTGATTTTTAGAGACCGTTCGGTCGCTTTTAAGAGGCGTGAAAGCTTCATAGAAAACTCCTGGTTTGGTCAATGGCTGGACTTGGCGGGAAACAGCAGCTCGAACGTACGTTCGGCGTCGCGCACGGCATGCCGATCACCGAACAGGCGCGCGGCGCTGTCGCAGGCCAGAATCAAACCTGTGATCAGCATTGCGACCTGGCGAGCAGAACACTCGGTGCTGACTTCACGCTGCTCGATCGCCTTCGCTGCCTGTTTCTCGAGATAACCAAGCAGTTCCTGCCACGCCGCGGCGACCGCATCGCGCACCTCACCCGGCTGATCGTCGAACTCGAGACGGGCAGCGTTCAACGGGCACCCGCCCTCCAGATCAGAGCGGATGGCAAATTGCAGCCAGTTGCGAAAGATCGCACGCAACCGCGGACCACCCGACTTCGACGACAGCGCCGGCAGAATGACATGCTGCCGAAAGCGTTCGGTCGCTCGATGCACGACCGCGAGCTGCAGAGATTCTCGGGTCGGAAAATGTCGCAGCAACCCACCCTTTGACCAGCCCGCGCGCTTGGCTACCGGCGCGAGCGTGACAGCGGCCAACCCAATGCGGCTTGCTTCCTGCATTGCTGCGTCGATCAACGCGACCCGGGCTTCGTCACCTTTAAGCATGCCACAGACTTTAGCGACCGATCGGTCGCTTGTCAAGTGCTCAATTGCGAGCCTGCGGACGGAGCGCAGACAACTAACATGCGCTGGTGATGCTCATGCCTTACACCGGCTATGCAAATGAAAGCCGGGTTACCCTCCGTGGCCGCGTGCTCCGCGCGCGCAAGACGACGTTACTGGACTCTCGCACCAGTGGCTGGCGTAACTTCGTGGCGCTTGCACGGTTGGTGAACTCGGCCGAAATTGCGGGCGCCACGGTTCGCGCGCACTTCAGGTCGCGCGATTACGAGGCGATTTCTGATCGCGAGGGCTATTTCACATTCAGCATCGCGCTCGAGCGCAGACTTGAGCGTAACGTCGAGATTGACTTGCAATTGGTCGCTCCGAAGGCGGCTGATGGCGAGGCAGTCGTCGCGCGTGCGTGTATCTGTGCGCCACCCGCCAGCGCCCGCTTTGGCGTGATCAGTGACGTCGACGACACGATCGTCTGGACGCACGTTGGCAACCGTCGGCGCATGTTGTGGACACTCGCTTGGTCAAATGCAGCAACGCGCAAACCGTTGGCGGGAGTCGCCGCGCTGTACCGCGCACTGCAAGATGGCGTCGAAGGCGAAGAGGGCAATCCAATCTTCTATGTGTCGAGCGGCCCGTGGAATCTTTATCCGCCCCTGGTTGATTTTCTGCGCATCAATGCCGTTCCCCACGGGCCGGTGTTTCTGAAGGACTGGGGGCGGCACACGCTCACTGAGTGGCGCGACCACGGCACGCACAAGCTCGCCTGCATTCGCGAAATCCTGACTGCATTCGCTCATCTATCTTTCATCCTTGTCGGCGACAGCGCGGATCAGGACCCGGAGATCTATCGCGAGGTCGTGCGCGAGTTCCCCGGACGAATCACAGCGATTTACATTCGTACAGAGTCAGCAGGCAGTGCGCGCTACGCCGCTATTGAGCAGCTATCCCATGAGGCGCGCGCTGCCGGCAGCGACTTGTTTCTGGTGATAGATAGCGAGACCCTGGCGAACCATGAAGTGCGAGCAGGCCGGATTGGCCATGACCGCCTGGAACATGTGCGGCTTGATAAGAAGGCCGAGAAACAATTGCCGGCACCTGCGGTGGAAGGAATTAAACAAGCGCACGAGCTGTGACCTGCGGCGCGTTT
>DATLMT010000280.1:0-13680 GCA_035537135.1 Burkholderiaceae bacterium
CCACATTTCGGCAGGCAGCACGCGGACTAAAGGGCTCTCTGGCTGCACCAGATATCGCGCGAGCATTCCGATTCCGAGGCTGCATCGGATCGCCTCATACTGCGCTTGCATACCAGTCGCGGCAAACACTCGCTGGGGGTCGAGGCCCAATTCATCAAGGTAACGAAGCGAATCGCTTAGCAGATAGTCTTGTACGTAGTCGACAAACCTGTGCCCTGCGACATCGGAGCGTTGCCTAATCGGCCGGTGCTGCGCCAGATAGTCGGTTGATCCGTACAGGTCATAACGAAGCTGCGTGAAGCGAGTCACGTAATACCGGCCGCTGCGTGGTGGCTCGAGCGTTACCGTCAGATCAGCCTCGCGCGCCGCCAGACTGGGCGAGCGTGGCAGCAATAGCAGTTCGATGTGCAGTTCGGGATACTGCGCGAGCAGCGGCGGCAAGCGCGGTGTCAATATACGGGCGCCAAGGACTTCGGGAACGCCAAGCCGCACGGTGCCCGCGACGGCAGCGGGTCCCCCTGCGAGTTCCTCCGCCGCCGCAATCGAGGCCGCTTCCATTGCCTCTGCGTGCGCCATCAATTGCCGACCGGCTTCGGTGGGCTCCCACCCGTCGCGTGCGCGCTCGAGTAAGGGCGTGCCGTAATCACGCGCCAGTCGCTGCAAACGGCGCGCGACAGTCGTATGTTCAACGCCCAGCCGGCGCGCAGCTGCGGTGTGGCTGCGCGTGCGAGCCGCCTCGAGAAAGTAACGTAAGTCGGACCAATCCGAGACGATCGGAGGACGGGAACGAGAGCGACGACGCATTGTGCATTTTTGCATGGGCGTCAGTGCAGCCTTGCGCTTTCCGCATACCTGCGAGGGGTGTACGGTACTGGCAGCGGCAATTCGACCGACAAGATCCAGGGAGACGATATGTTTCGCAGTTCATCGCGCGGCCAGTGCAGCGGCCGCATCATTTCAATTTGTTTCGCACTTTCAGTGTCCGCGCTTGCTGCTTGTGGAAGCAGCGACGACGGCCCGGCGCCACCTTCGACTAACGTGCGGCCAGCCTTTCTAGGGGTCGTGACCACGTCCACCTACGACGGGACAACCGATGACTTATTGACCGGCGGTTTGGGTTGGGATGGTTTGCAGAGTGCAACCTTGCCGGTCATCTCGGCCCAGCCGACTGCTGCGGAACTGCGCCGGCGTGCAATCTACCGCAACTATCGCGCGCTAGTAGATATCAGCACGGCGGGCGGCTATGGCGTGCTCTATGGGCCTAACGTTCCGGTTGAGGGCGGTGCACCCAATACGGCGTCTGGGGCGGGCAAGATTGCAGGCACTGAATACCTGGCCTACAGCGTTGATGCGAGTGGCCGCGCGTTGGCGACGCTAATGGTGCAAATTCCTTCAACGTTTAGCCAGACTTCTCCGTGCATCGTTACAGGAACGGCATCCGGTTCGCGCGGTGTCTATGGCGCCGTATCGGCTGCCGGCGAATGGGCGCTCAAGCGGGGCTGCGCTGTTGCCTATACCGATAAGGGCACGGGCAACGGAGCACACGAGCTCGATACAAACACGATCACGTTGATCAACGGCCTCACCGCAAACGCCACAACCGCGGGCAACACCAGCCACTTCACCGCACCGATCAGCGATTCTCAGCGCACCGCGTTTACTGCAACCAATCCGTTTCGTTACGCGTTCAAGCACGCACACTCCCAGGCGAATCCCGAAAAGGATTGGGGCCTGTTCACGCGCCAGGCAATTCAGTTCGCGTTGTGGGCTGTGAACGAGCAGTTCGCTCCGGTGGTTCCAGGAACGATTAACAAGCAGCAGACTTTTTTTGCATCCAACACTTTGGTAATCGCCTCGTCCGTTTCCACCGGCGGCGGAGCTTCGATTCAAGCCGTCGAAGGGGACACGACCGGACTCATTGACGGGCTTGTCGTGGGAGAGCCTGTTGTCTATCCAACGTTGCCGGCCGGATTGACGATATCTCGGGGTGGAGTCAATTACGCACCTAGCGCGATCGGGCGCCCGCTGTATGACTACATTTCTCTTGCCAATTTGCTGCAGCCGTGCGCCGCTTACGCGCCGGCGGTGGCGGCGGCACCCGCACTCGCGAACGTGTCGATGGCCAGTGCGCAGAATCGTTGTGGGGTGTTGGCGTTAAACGGCCAGGTATTTGGCGCCGACTTCACTTCACAGTCGAATGACGCGCTCGCGCAGCTTCGCGCCGCCGGCTGGGAGCCGGAGTCCGATGTGCTGCATGCCTCGCTCTACGCTTTTGCCACACCGGCCGTCGCGGTGACCTATGCAAACGCGTACGCAAGAGCCAGTGTCGTGGATAACTTGTGCGGTTTCAGTTTCGCGACGACCAATGCCACGGGTGTGCCGGCAGCCCCAGCCACTTCGCCAATGCTGACGGTTTTCGCCGAGGGCAGCGGCATTCCGCCGACTAACGGAATTAACGTCATCTATAACGACGCGGCCGGCGGTCCTGTGAATCAACTAGTCGCGGATAACAACTTCGCAGCACTTGGTGCGCTGTGCCTGCGGCAGTTATGGACAACATCGAACGCCAACGCGGTTGCTTTGCAGACCGGCGTGAGTGAAGTGCGGCTTACCGGAAATTTGCGCGGCAGGCCGGCGATCATCGTTCATGGGCGTGCAGACGGACTCATTCCCGTCAACCACACGTCGCGGCCTTACTTCGGCACAAACAAGGTTGTTGAGGGCACTGCAAGCCGTCTTTCCTACATTGAAGTGCTGAACGCGCAGCACTTCGAAACATTTCTGCCGATTGCGGGCTATGACACGCGCTTCATTCCGATGCACTATTACGACAACCAAGCACTTAATCTGATGTGGAACCATCTGCGTAGCGGGACTCCGTTGCCGCCGTCGCAAGTGGTGCGTCCAACGCCTCGCGGCGGCACGCCTGGCGCAGCGCCGGCGATCACTGTTACCAATCTGCCGCCGATTTCCCTAACGCCGGGCGCGGGTGATCTGATTAACTTCGTTGGTACGACAGTGCAGATTCCGAATTGACCGGCTTTGACACAGCCGCCGTCGCACGTGCGAACGGCGGTTTTTTTTCGCCAATCGACTGCGTCGCGCTGTGAATGGGACACGTCCCAGGCAGTCGTTGCTTTAGCATGCACCGCTAATTTTCCAAACGCGGCTTTTCAGTCCGCGCTGGCATACGTAGACGCATGGCCGATCAACCCATCACCGCATCATCGCTGTCACGGCTTGCAATCGATCGCGGCGCAGCGGTGCCGCGCGGTCGGCGCGCGCTGTGGAAGCGATGGTGGTTCTGGGCGGGTTTATTGGTCTTGGTGGGCGCGGTTGCGCTGTTCATCGGGCGCCGCAACGCCCCGCAGCCGGTCGAGATTGCGACGATCGCGGCGGCTTATCCGTCGGCCTCGATCTCTTCGCTGAACGCGACTGGCCGCGTCGTCGCGGCGCGGCGCGCATCAGTGTCGTCGAAAGGCACCGGCCGCCTCGAATGGCTCGGCGTGCAGGAAGGCCAGCGAGTCACCGAGGGCGACATCATTGCGCGGCTCGAGAACCGCGACGTCGCTGCCCAACGCGAACAAGCGGCCGCGCAAGTGCAGGTGGCGCGCGCCAATCTGGCACAGGGCCAGGCCGATCTCGAAGATGCGCAGTCTGCGTTCAAGCGCGCACAGGATCTGGCACAGCAGAAGTTCATCGCCGGCTCCGCGCTCGACACAGCGGAGGCGCGCTACAACAAATCGCGGGCAGCGATCGACACGCTGAAGGCGCAGATCGCCGTTGCGCAGGCCAACCATCGCGCGGCCGAGGTAGCGTTTGACCAGACGCTGATTCGCGCGCCCTTTTCCGGCATCGTGTTGACCAAGAGCGCGAACGTCGGCGACATCGTGACGCCGTTTTCGGCCGCGTCCGGAACAACTGGCGCGGTGGTAACGATGGCCGATATGGAAACGCTTGAAGTCGAAGCCGATGTGTCCGAAGCGTCGATCGCCAAGATTAGCGTCGGTCAGCCGGCCGAAATTCAGCTCGACGCATTTCCCGATCTCCGGTTGCTCGGCGAAGTCAGCCGCATCGTGCCGACTGTCGATCGTGCCAAGGCGACCCTCTTGGTCAAAGTGAAGTTCGTCGAGCGCGATCCACGCGTGTTGCCGGATATGAGCGCCAAGATCGCGTTCCTGTCGCGGCCGATCCGACCCGACGAGCGCAAGCCGGTCGCCGCGGTGCGTGCCGACGCGATCGTCAAGCGCGACGGCAAGGATGTCGTCTTCGTGGTCGGCAAGGACGATCAGGTCAAGCTGACGCCGGTAACGACGGGTGCGAAAGTAGGCGATCTGGTGCGCGTCGACTTGACACCCGGCACGCGCGTAGTGGCGACGCCAGGGGAGCGCCTCGGCGACGGCGCTGCGGTGATCGCAGCGAAGAAATAGCGATGGACGCTGATTTAACCGTCCCGCACGCGCCGCGTGCGCTGGTCGAGATCGAGCGCTTATCGAAGGGATATGTGCGCGGCGAACAGTTGGTGCCGGTGCTGACCGACATCAACCTGACTATCAACGAGCGCGACTTCGTTGCGCTGATGGGTCCGTCGGGATCGGGCAAGAGCACGCTGCTGAATCTGATCGCGGGTATCGACAAGCCCGATGCCGGTGCGCTGCTGGTCGCCGGCGAAGACATTACGCGATTGAACGACACCGAACTCGCCAACTGGCGCGCGCGCACCGTCGGTTTCGTTTTCCAGTTTTATAACCTGATGCCGGTGTTGACCGCGTTTGAAAACGTCGAGTTGCCGCTGCAATTGACTGCGCTGTCGCGTGCCGAGCGCTGCGAGCGCGTCGACCTGCTGCTGTCGATGGTCGGACTGTCGGATCGCGCCAAACACTATCCGAACGAGCTGTCGGGCGGACAACAGCAGCGAGTCGCAATCGCACGCGCGCTGGTGACCGATCCACTGCTGGTGATCGCCGATGAGCCAACCGGCGACCTGGATCGGCAGTCGGCCGCGGATATTCTGAATCTGCTTGATCGCCTGAACCTGGAGCTGGGCAAAACGATCGTGATGGTGACCCACGATCCGCGCGCGGCCGAAGCTGCGCATCATCTGATCTATCTGGACAAGGGGCAGCTGACCGATACCGCGCCAGCACACTGATGTTTTTTCTGAACCTTATCTTTCGCAATGTGTTTCGCGCGAAGCTGCGCACGACGTTGACAATCGTCGGCTTGGTCATCGCGACGCTGGCGTTCGGCTTGCTGCAAACGGTGGTGCGCGCTTGGTACGCGGGGTCGGAAGCGGCGTCGGCCACGCGGCTGATCACGCGCAACGCAATTTCGCTGACGTTTTCGATGCCGATTTATTACCGAGAAAAAATACGGGCAGTGCCTGGCGTCACGGCGGTGGCGGTTTCGAACTGGTTCGGTGGTGTCTACAAAGACCCGAAAAATTTCTTTGCGCAGTTTGCGGTCGATGCGCCGACTTACTTTTCGATGTACCCCGAGTTCGTTTTTGAGCCCGAGCAATATCAGGCATTCATGCGCGACCGACGTGGCGCTGCAGTGGGCCGGCAACTGGCTGATCTATACGACTTCAAGGTCGGCGACACGATTCCGCTCAAAAGCGGCATTTATCCGGGCGACTGGGAATTCAATGTGCGCGCGATTTATGACGCGAAAGACGAAACAACGATCACGCGCCAATTGTATTTTCACTACGACTATCTGAACGAACAGGTGAAACGGCTGCGTCCGCGCGGCGGCGATTTCGCCGGCGTGTTCGTGGTTGGGATCAATGACGGTCCATCTGCGCCGGACATTTCGCGCGCCATCGACGCTCAGTTCAAGAACTCGTTGGCCGAGACGCTGACCGAGACGGAGAAGGCATTCACGCTGAGCTTCGTCGCGATGGTCGAAACGATCATCACTGCCATCGAAGGCGTCAGTTATGTTGTCATCTTGATCATCATGGCGGTCGCGGCGAACACAATGGCGATGACCGCGCGCGAGCGGCTTTCGGAATACGCGACGCTAAAAGCGCTTGGCTTTAAGCCGGGCAAAGTGGCAGCGATGATCATGGGCGAAGCATTCCTGCTGGCGCTGGTCGGTGCCGGCATCGGCATGCTGTTGACGCCGGTCGTTGTGCAAGCGTTTCATGCCGTCACGATCAGCGTGTTCGCCAAAATGCCGCTGGTAGCGCAGACGTTTTACCTGCAAGCGGCCTGCGCGGCCGCCGTCGGCCTGGTGGCGGGTGTCGTTCCCGCATACCGCGCCGCGAGCGTCAAGATTGTCGACGGCCTACGGCACATCGGCTAATGCCCGGACATGCGCGTTCCGTTTAGCTATATCCGGCGCAATTTATGGGTGCGCAAGTTGACCACTGCGCTGACAGCGGGCGGCATGGCGCTGGTTGTCTTTGTGTTTGCCGCCGTGCTGATGCTAGACGCCGGCCTGAAGGCAACGCTGGTGGCTACCGGTTCGCCCGACAACGTGGTGTTGATCCGCCAGGGCAGCCAGACCGAGGTGCAGAGCGGAGTTTTTCGTGATCAGGCGGCGCTGATCGAAACGTCGCCCGAGATCGCGCGCGGTTCCGAGGGTCAGGCGCTTGTGTCGAAAGAAGTGGTGGTGCTCAATTCGCTGCCGAAGATCAACGACGTCAATAAGCGCAGCAACGTCGTCGTGCGCGGTCTGCCCGAGATGGGCAGGACGCTGCGGCCTCAGGTGCGAATCGTCGACGGCCGGATGTTTCGGCCGGGCTCTTCCGAAATCGTCGTCGGCAATTCGGTGGCGACTGGATTTGCGGGGGTCGAGATCGGCCAGCAGCTGTCGTTCGCGGGCCGGCAGTGGACGGTGGTGGGTGTGTTCGACGGCGGCAAGACCGCGTTCGACTCCGAAATCTGGGGCGACGTGGAGCAGATGATGCAGTCGTTCCGTCGCATCACGTACTCGTCGGTGATCGCGAAGCTTGCTTCAACCGATTCGCTAACGGCGCTGAAGTCGCGGCTTGATAACGATCCGCGGTTGAAGGTCGACGTCAAGCGCGAAGCGCAGTTCTACGCGGACCAATCGGCAAGTTTGTCGACGTTCATCACGATCCTCGGCATGGCGCTATCGGTGATCTTTTCGATCGGCGCGATGATCGGCGCAGCCATCACGATGTATTCGGCGGTGGCCACGCGCACCGCCGAGATTGGGACGTTGCGTGCACTGGGATTCCCGCGTGCGTCGATCTTGTTGGCGTTCCTGATCGAATCGCTATTGCTGGCGCTAGTCGGCGGACTCGTCGGTTTGTTCGCTGCCAGCTTCCTGACAGCAATCACAATTTCAACCACGAATTTTCAATCGTTCTCCGAATTGGCGTTCGCATTCACGCTGACAGCGAATATCGTTGTTTCATCGCTGGTGTTCTCGGTCGTGATGGGATTTGTCGGTGGGTTTTTGCCTGCAATCAAAGCGAGCCGCATGAAGATTGTCGACGCGCTGCGCGCCGATTAGTCGCCGCCACTCGGCCGGCAGTCTTGACTTGAGCTACCGAGAGTGGCGAATTGGGCAACCCAGCCGCAGCCCAGGCAGTGCACGCCCCTGGAAGGGCCAGGATGACTCCGCGAGCATGTGCTCGCCACGGGGAGTTCATCGTATGACACGCATTCTTGCGGTACTGGCGCTGGGCGCCGCTTCGTTAACGACGGGTTGCATCGTCGTTCCCCTTAACGCCGACGGAACGTACGCATATCCGGCCGGAGTGGCGCCGTATGTGCCCGCTACTCAGCCTGTGCCAACTTCGCAAACACTGCCGGTGCGGCTTTATCCGATCAACCAGGCCGCCACGGCGAGCGGCATGATCGCCGGCAGCGTCACCAATCACTTAAATGGGCGCGGCACCTTCACGTTGAATGTCGGCGACGAGACGATGTCGGGCGAAGCCACGCGCTCGGGCGGATCCGGCGCACGTACAGGTGTCGCTAACGCGTACGGTGCGCGCGGTTCGTACGCCAATTGCCGCTATACGATGAACACCATCACTCAAGGCACCGGCAGTTGCACCTTTTCCAATGGCGGGCAGTACCAGCTGCATATTGGCACCTGACAACGGGTTATCCTTTGAGTACGCTCGGGCAAACAGAGCTCGCAAGAGAACTCAAGGAGACTTCATGAAACGACGCGACTTTTCGATCGCTATAGCCGCTGTGGTGGCTGTCAGCCAATTCGGAGTGCTGTGCAGCGTGCAAGCGCAGCCGATCGGCACGGTGAAGATGATGATTCCCGCCAATCCCGGCGGTGGGTGGGATCAAACGGGCCGCGCGTTGGCAGCGGCGATGCAGAGCGCGAAGACTGTGCAATCGGTGCAATTTGATAACAAGGGCGGCGCCGCTGGCACGATCGGGCTCGCGCAGTTCGTTAACAGCGCGAAGGGCGATCCGAATGCTTTGATGATGGGCGGGATGGTGATGGTCGGCGGTATTTTGCTGAACAAGTCGCCAGTCGATCTGTCAATGGTCACACCTATCGCGCGCCTGACAAGCGAATATGTCGTCGTGGTCGTGCCTGCCAACTCGCCGCACAAGACCATGGGTGATCTGGTTAAGGCATTTAAAGCAGACCCGGGCAAGGTCGCGTGGGGTGGCGGCTCTGCCGGCGGCACCGATCACATTCTGATCGGGCTAATTGCCAAAGCAGTCGGCGGTGATCCGAGCAAGATCAACTACGTTCCGTTCAAGGGCGGTGGCGAAGCGATCTCTGCGATTGTCG
Organism: Burkholderiaceae bacterium; assembly: GCA_035537135.1. Classification (GTDB taxonomy): domain Bacteria; phylum Pseudomonadota; class Gammaproteobacteria; order Burkholderiales; family Burkholderiaceae_F; genus JACCZX01. Next base: position 8,743 of record DATLMT010000280.1, read on the forward strand.
GCGGTCATGTGACTGCCGGCGTCTCCGGCCTTGGCGAGTTTGCCGAGCAGATCAAGGCGGGCCGTATGCGCGCGCTTGCGGTCTCGTCGCCCACCAAGATCGACAACATTCCGACGCTGAAAGAGCAAGGCGTCGACGTTGTGCTCGGTAACTGGCGCGGCGTGTTTGCGGCACCGTCGATTTCAACTGCGCAACGCGATGCGTTGGTGGCGGCCGTCAAGACGGCCACTGAGTCACCGGCGTGGAAGGAATCGCTGACCAAGTTTGGATGGGACGATTGGTTTCTTGCTGGTGATCAGTACAAGGCGTTCCTTGACGAGGATGTGAAGCGCATCAGCTCGATCATCGACTCGCTCGGCCTTAAGAAATAGCCATGGCACCAGCCGGCGGCGCACGCACGGAGCTCGTGCTGTCGGCGGGCGTGCTGGCACTCGGCGCGTTTGCGCTTTTCACTGCGCTGCGCCTGCCGTCGGCCGGCGGCTATTCGGGAATAGGTCCGAACGCGATACCAATTGCGGTCGCAGGCGGTCTAGCCGTACTGGGCGTCTGGTTGTTGATCGAAGCGCTGACCGGCGGCTGGCGGGCGCGCACCTCGGACAATCCCGCCGAGCGCGGTGAGCATGCGTTTCACACGCCGGCATTCGCGTGGGTGACCGTGGGGCTATTTGCGCAGATGGGGTTGATGCATAACGCCGGTTTCGTGCTCGCGGCGGCGGTGCTGTTTACGTGTGTGGCACGTGGGTTCGGCAGCGCAAAACCGGTGCGTGATGCGGCGATCGGGCTCGCGCTGGGGCTCGCGGTGTTTCTGTTCTTCGTCAAGTTCCTAAACGTTGGGTTGCCAGGCGGCGTACTGTCGCCGGTGCTCGGCGGCGCGGGAATATAAAGCCGGACAAAAGTGCACCTGTACTTTTGTTCGATCAGTTTGCGCGGAATCGCTGGCAAGGCCAGACAATTCCGCGAGCGCAACGGCCAGTAGCGATGGGTGAGACTTTAGCTGCGTTGTTACAAGGCTTCTCAGTCGCGCTGACGCCGACCAATCTGCTGTGGGGATTCGTCGGCGTAACGCTCGGTACTGCAGTCGGTGTGCTGCCCGGCGTCGGTCCAGCGCTGACGGTGGCGATGTTGCTGCCGCTGACGGTGAAGCTTGATCCGACCGGCGCACTGATCATGTTCGCGGGAATTTATTACGGCGCGATGTACGGGGGGTCGACCACGACGATCCTTCTGAACACGCCGGGCGAATCGGCGTCGATCGCAACCGCACTTGAGGGCAACAAGATGGCCAAGCGCGGACGCGCAGGGCCTGCCCTCGCGACTGCGGCGATCGGGTCGTTTGTCGCGGGATCCATCTCGGTCGTGCTTCTTACGCTTCTGGCGCCCGTTGTGGTCGAGCTCGCTTTGCGCTTCAGCCCGGCCGATTACTTCGCGCTAATGGTGTTCGCGTTCGTCACGGTGGCAGCCGTGCTGGGCAGCTCGACGGTGCGTGGATTGACAACGCTGTTCATAGGGCTGCTGCTCGGGCTGGTCGGCATAGACGAAACGACCGGGCAGATGCGCTTTGCGTTCGGAGTGCCCGAATTGCTGGATGGCATCGACGTTGTTGTGCTCGCTGTCGGCTTGTTCGCCGTCGGCGAGGCGCTCTACGGCGCGGCATATCAGAGCCGCGTGAATGAAAAAATCGAACGGTTCTCGGGCTCGCTGATGATGACGCGCGACGATTGGCGGCGCTCGTGGCCGGCGTGGCTGCGTGCAACCGGAATCGGATTTCCGTTCGGCACAATTCCCGCAGGGGGCGCGGAGATTCCGACGTTTCTGTCGTACGCAGTGGAGAAGAAGCTGTCGAAACACCCGGAGGAATTCGGTAACGGCGCAATCGAAGGTGTCGCCGGCCCGGAAGCGGCCAACAATGCTTCATCGACCGGCGTGCTCGTGCCGCTGCTCACGCTGGGCATTCCGACATCGGCCACCGCTGCAATTCTGCTGGCGGCGTTTCAGAACTACGGGATTCAACCCGGTCCACTGCTTTTTCAGACACAGGGCGCCCTGGTATGGGGACTGATCGCGAGCTTGTACATCGGAAACGTGCTGCTGCTGGTGCTGAACCTGCCGCTCATAGGATTGTGGGTGAAGGTGCTCGCAATTCCGAAGCCGTGGCTATATGGCGGCATACTGATCTTCGCCACGCTCGGTGCGTACAGCCTGCATCAGTCGGTGGTCGATCTGGTGACACTCTATGTGTTCGGACTGCTGGGCTTCGTGATGCGGCGGTGGGGATTTCCGGTCGCGCCGGCGGTGATTGGCCTGATTCTGGGTCCGCTGGCGGAAACCCAGTTCCGCCGTGCGCTGTCGATCAGTCAGGGCGATACAAGCGTGTTTTTCACGTCGCCGATCTCGGCATCGTTGTTGGCGCTGACAGTCGCGCTGATCGTCGTTCCGTGGCTAGTGCGACTGGCGCGCCGTAAGACTCGACACTTGGCGTGAGTGACATCGACCCATCGAGCGCCGCGCCCCGCGCGGCGTTTTCGTTCTGGCGCTCGCTCGGTGCGATCGCGATAGCAATCATCGGCGCGCTGGTGTGTATTTATCTGCGCACGCCGCTGCCTTGGCTGATCGGCCCGTTAGTCGCCGTGGCGGCCGTCAGCATGGGCAACGGCAGAATTGCCGAGCCACCGCTGGCGCGCGAAGGAGGTCAATGGGCGATCGGTGTCGCGCTCGGATTGTATTTTTCGCCCGACGTCGTGCGCGAGATCACGCGGCTTTCTCCGTGGATAGCGCTGGCGGTTGTGTTCTCAATCGTGCTCGGCTGGTTCGGGGGCTGGCTGCTGGCAAGAATGGTCCACACCGATGCACCGACTTCGTTCTTCGCGATGGCGATCGGCGGTGCGCCGGAGATGGCCGCACAAGCTCAACGCAACGGCGGAGAGGTCGACCGCGTCGCGGCTTCGCATGCGCTACGCATCATGTTGGTGGTGCTGATCGTGCCGTTCGCGTTCGACGCGATGGATGTGCGCGGGCTCGATCCCTACACGCCGCTCGCAAAAACGTTTTCGTGGACGGGCTTCGTCGTCCTAGTAGCAATTACTGCGGGCGCTGCGGCGGTTATGGAGCGCCTCAAGTCGCCCAACGGCTGGATGATTGGCCCGCTGCTCGCCGCAGCGCTGATTACAGCGGCTGGATACAGCTTTTCCACCCTTCCCGCCGTCGTCGTTAACGCCGGGCAATTGTTAATCGGCATTTCGCTCGGATCGCGCTTCACGCCTCAATTTTTCCGCACAGCGCCGCGCTTTCTATCGGCCGTCGCCGCGATCTCTCTGTTGTACCTGCTGCTGGCGGCGGGATTTGCCGGGTTGCTGGCTAGCGGCTCAGGATTGTCCTGGCCGACCGCGACGATCGCCACCACGCCGGGCGGCATCGGCGAAATGGCATTAACCGCGCAGGCATTGCAGCTCGGCGTGCCGATCGTCACCGCATTTCACACGATCCGGCTGCTTGCGTTGTTGCTGACGGTCGGAGCAATGTATCGATACTGGCAGAAATGGATGGCGCGCCGTGCAAGCTAAAGCAATGCGAGCCGCAATTGCGGGACAGCCGCCCGAGCTCGAGCTTGCGCCACTAGTGGCTGCAGCCAAGCACGACGCGGACGAGTTCTTGCAAGCGGTGCTCGAATCGAAAGCAACTCTGATTCGCTGGATGCCGTGGTGTCACGCCGAGTACGACGCAGACGACGTCGAGCGCTGGTTCGAAGCCGCCGATCAGATGTGGACCAAGCAGACCGCGTTTCCGATGCTGATCAGGAACAAGGTCGATGGCTCATTGCTGGGCGGTGCAGGCCTGCAAGATGTGCTGCTCTATGGCAAGCGCGAAGCCGAGCTTGGCTACTGGGTGCGTAGGACCGCACGGGGCCGTGGCGTGGCAGCGACCGCGATTCGCGCGATCGCGGCATTTGCGTTCAATGAGTTGAGGCTGGTCCGCGCATCGATGCGGATCCGGCTTGACAACACGTCAAGCCGACGCGCGGCCGAGCGCGCCGGGGCGAGCTTCGAAGGTGTGACGCGGCATGGCATCGTGCACGGAGACGCACGTTTCGACGCAGCCCATTACTCGTTGCTGCCGGTCGATCTGGCCCGGCCGTGGGCTCCTTGATGGTTTGGCGCGGCTAGCTTTTTCGCGAACGCTGATGTAGCGTCAACTAGCAACTGCTAGGAGTGATTTCATGCCGACAGGCACAGTGAAGTGGTTTAACGAGACCAAGGGCTTTGGCTTTATCAAGCCTGACGATGGTGGCGCCGATTTGTTCGCGCACTACAGCGGCATCAAGGCCAAAGGCTTCCGCACTTTGAAGGAAAACCAGAAAGTCGAGTACCAGGTACAACAAGGCCAAAAAGGGCCGCAGGCGGTAGAGATTGACATCGTCGCCTAACTTTTGCTAACTCCTCCTTAGGCCCGCTGAGCGGGCCCTTTTTTTGTCGTGTCGGCCGGTGGCGCCGCGCGGCTAGAATCACCGGCCCGCCGTTTGCAACGGACAAAGAGCGCTTCGCGAATGATGGAGCGACGATTGGAGGCAGGCAATGAGCGCAGTGCTATCCGGAGCGGTGACCGTTCCGCCGTACGTCAAGAACAGAAAGCTCGAGACCTGGGTGAACGACATTGCTCGCCTGACGCAGCCGTCCCGGGTCGTTTGGTGTGACGGATCGCAGCAGGAATACGACCGCTTGTGCGACGAGTTGGTCGCCGCCGGGACGTTTAGACGGCTGAATCCAAGCAAGCGCCCCGGCAGTTTTCTTGCGCTGTCCGATCCGCTCGACGTGGCACGGGTCGAAGACCGCACGTTCATCTGTAGCGAAACCCGGGACGACGCTGGCCCGACCAACCATTGGGTCGATCCACACAAGATGCGCACCACGCTAAACGGTGTATTCGCGGGCTCGATGCGCGGCC
>DATLMT010000281.1:0-3046 GCA_035537135.1 Burkholderiaceae bacterium
ACACGTGGCATTTTTCAATGCCGAGTTGTCGCGCGTCGAGATGCACGTCGAAGCGCGGCGCGACCTGACGGTCCGCTGGCCCGATGGCTATCGCACATTCGCCCGCAGTGAACGCATTCACACCGAAAACTCGTACAAGTACACGACCGCACGCCTGCGTCAGATGCTCAAGGAAGCCGGCTATGCATGGGTGGCGCTGTACACGGACGATGCAGACAGCTTCACCGTTGCCCTTGCCGCAGCATGACAACGCGATAGGTCAACGACGAACCAGCCTGATTGTCGAATACACATACGGATAGTCAGCGCGAAACCAGTTGCGGAACGAGCGCCGCAGCAGCTTGCGCGACGTCACTGGTGAGCCGCCTTTCAGCACGTAATGCTGGTCGTCGAAAAAGTTGGCCGAGTAGCCGGGGTAGTACGGGCGCGCTTCAAATCCGTCGAAGCCTTTAAATGGCGTCGACGTCCATTCCCAACCATTGCCGATCATCTGCGACACGCCGTCTGCGCTGTTGCCGGCCGGGTACGCGCTCACGGACACGGGATCCCAGTTAGCGAAATCGAAATTGCCGTGCACTCCGTTCGGCGCATCGTTGCCCCACGGGTATGCCTGTTGATCGTTACGATAGGCGGCGCGGTGCCATTCGGCTTCGGTAGGTAGCGCGGCGCCGGCCCACTGTGCGTACGAACTTGCCTGTTCGTACGTTGCGTATACCGGCGCGTCGAGTGGGAGCGCCACCTGATCGAACATACGTCGCAGCCGCCACGAGTCATTTCGCTGCCAGAACAGCGGCGCCGGGCCGCCTTCTTCGACGAAACGTAAATATTCGCCGTTGGTCACTTTGTGCTTGCTGATCTCAAACGCGGGGACCTCTTGCAGGTGCGCTGGAAATTCGTTGTCCCATCCAAACTCGTCGTTGCGCTGTCCAAGTCGCGTTTCACCGGCGGCAATCTCGACGAAACGAGCGCTTGGCGCGCCGGTCGATACCACGTGCGGTGCAGGCAACACTCGACGCTTCTGCGCGGGATCAAGCTGGTGCAGCAGATAGCAAATCGTTTCAGCATGCATCCAGCGGTGCTCTATCACCATTTGCTGCATTTCGGCGGGAACGCGATCCCAAACCTCGTCAACCGCCGTGCGTGTTTGCGCGACATAGGATTGCACGACGTCGAGGGTGGGCCAGTCGGAAGGCGTGTCCTGCGGCGACTGGCCCGGTGCAGGATCGATCCCGGCTTCGAACAGGGTGTCGAAGGCCCGATTAAACGAGGGCTTGCCGAGCACGCCGCGCGGCAATTGGTTCCAATCGAACGCATCCAAATGACCAACGTAAAAAATCAGGCGATGTCGAGCCGGAATAGGGCGCTCGTACAACGTTTCCGCCGCCACGATCTTGAACAACGAATCGGTGAACGCGCGAGCACGGTGGAGTTCGGTTTTCAATTTCGCAGCCGAGGAAGTTGTATGTAACGATAACCCGAGGTGGGGGTTCCCCTTGATGACCGGGCCAGACCGCCGAGCATAATGAAGCGCAACACATATGGGCATGGCACTTGCGATTTCCAACCCGTGAACGCACCCGCAATTTCTCCCGGCTCTGCACCGAACACGCGTAAACGGCGCTGGCCGTGGGTGGTGGGCGCGCTTGTGCTCGCGCTCGTGCTGTTTATCGCAATCTTCGATTGGAACTGGTTTCGCGGTCCGCTGGAGCGCAAGTTGAGCGAATCGACTGGGCGACCCGTGACGATCGGGCACCTCGACGTCGAGCTCGCGTTAGTACCCCGCGTCATCCTCTCGGACATTGCAATCGGTAACGCGGAGTGGGCCGGCGAAGAGCCGCTCGGCATTCTGCGTGAGTTGATGTTGAGCGTCAGCGTGCCGTCCCTTTTCACGAGCGAGATCGTTTTGCCGCACGTGCGGTTGACTGAAGGTGAAGTCAATCTGGTGCGTGACAAAGACGGCCGCGCCAACTGGCAGCTACGCAAATCCGATGAGCCTTCGACTCGCACCGTCGACGTGCAGTCGCTGGCTCTCATCGACGCAAGCCTCTCGTATCGAGACGCGATTCAGAACATCGACGTCGAAGCCAAAGGCGAAACGCGCGTCGAGGGCGCGTATCAGTCGCGCATGATGTTCGGCGGGCGCTGGCGCGGAAATCCTTTTGAGGGCACGGCTGATATTGGCAACGTTCTGGCGCTTCGCGACATGAGCGAACCGCTGCCGCTGCGCCTTGCACTTCGATTCGGCAAGACGTCGATCAACGCAGAAGGGCAGGTAGGTAACGTCAGGAATTTCAGCCGGATCGATGCTAAGTTGTCGGTCGCTGGTCCAAGCCTTGGAGCGCTGTATCCGACGCTGCCGATCGCCCTGCCGGATACGCCGCCATATCGCATTACAGGCCACCTCGTTCGTGAAGGCGAGGTGTACACGTACAAGGGTTTCGCCGGCGTAATCGGCAACACGGATCTGGCCGGCGATGCGCGGTATGAGCGTCGGCAGCCGCGTCCGGTGCTGACGGCGACGCTAAAAAGTCGCAGCCTTGATCTTGCTGACCTGGGTCCTCTGGTGGGTCTTTCGCCTCGCACCGAAGCGACCGCGCCACCAGCAGCGCCGAAAGGCAAGCCAACACCGGCCAAAGCTGCCCCGGCCAAGCTTCCCCCTGGCAAAGTATTTCCGGACAACGATTTCAACGTGCAGAAACTGAACGCGATGGATGCCGACGTTCAACTCACTGCCGCCACGCTAAAAATTCCTGAGCAGGTCCCGCTCGAAAATTTTTCTACTCATTTGAAGCTGAACAACGGGCTGCTGGTGTTGGATCCGCTGAACTTCGGTCTTGCCGGGGGCAATCTGGTGTCGACGATCACGCTCGATGCGCGCAGCAATCCGATCGCCGCTAAAGCGTCGATCGATCTGCGCCGGGTACGGCTCGGGCAATTGTTTCCGACGGTCGACACGATCAAGAACACCAGTACGGGGTCGCTCGGTGCGCAAATTCGACTGGCAGGTCGCGGCAATTCGATCGCGGACATGCTTGCCACGTCGGAC
>DATLMT010000282.1:0-7536 GCA_035537135.1 Burkholderiaceae bacterium
TCGCAATCGTCAATCTGTTCCGCCGCGGAAAAGTCCGTTAATTACGAAGTTTGTTAATTATTTTCTAAGGGAGATAACTAATGAATAGTGAAACTCGCAAAGGCCTCGACCCGACGCCAGACGCCAATCGTGACCCGCTGACCGGCACTCCCGGTTCGCATCCGGTCGGCACGGCTGTCGGAGCAGCTGGCGGCGGGGTTGCGGCAGGGGCATTGGCCGGAACGATGGCTGCTGGCCCCGTCGGTACCGTGGTCGGTGCCGCCATCGGAGCCGTTGCCGGTGGTTTGGCCGGCAAAGCCGTCGCCGAGAGTATTGACCCGACGGTGGTCGATACGCACTGGCGCGGCCGCTACGAGCGCGAGCCTTACTTTGAAAGCGGCATGACGTACGACGACTACAAACCAAGTTATCAACTTGGTGCGGATGCGCGCGCCCGTAATGCAAATGCCCGCTTTGAAGACGTCGAGCATTCGCTGGCAAGCGACTACGAAAGAGTAAAAGGCAAGTCGCGGCTGGGTTGGGAAAAGGCCAAGCGCGCGGTGCGCTCGGGCTTCGATACCGACTACTAAGCAACAGCAGCAGTTTTTTATGAAAGCCCCGCCTCGGCGGGGCTTTTTTTGGGCACATCAGGAGCGGTAGAGGACAACTCCGCGGTGCGCTTGCGCTTTTTAAAGCCAGGCACATCGATTGCCGTGCGATGCCGAGCAAGCCCCCGCTGAACAGTTCCGACAGTATTTGAGGAGAAATTAATGGCAGCCAAAAAATCAGCATCTAAGCGATCTTCTAAAGCAAAGAAAGCTTCTAAATCGGCGCCGCGTCGTTCCAGCGCGGCGGCGAAGACGAATAAGAATGACGCGCTTGCGCAACTTGCGGCCGATCACGCACGCGTCAAGAAGATGTTCAAGCAGTACGAGCGGCTCGCGGAAGGAGACGCCTCAGATAAGCAGAAGCAGGAACTGGCGATGATGATCTGTACCGAATTGACCGCGCACGCGACTGCGGAAGAAGAAATTTTTTACCCAGCGGCGCGCGAAGCGATCGACGAGGTTGACCTGATCGACGAGGCCGACATTGAGCATGCAAGCGCCAAGGACCTAATTGCGCAGATCGAAGGGTCGTCGCCCTCGGACGATCATTACGACGCGAAGGTCAAGGTGCTCGGGGAGTACATAAACCATCACGTGCAGGAAGAAGAAAACGAGATGTTTCCGAAAGTGCGACGTGCCAAGCTCGACACCGCTGCACTGGGCGAACAAATCGCTATGCGTAAGGAAGAACTCAAGCAGCAGAAGCCTGCAGCTAAAAGTTCGTCACGTTCGCGTGCGGAACAGCCCACCGACGAGCTCGAGACCGCCTAAAGAGAAGAAATGAGAAGAAATGTGGCGGCTAAAACGCCGTCGCACGCAATAACTTAAGCGATAGACCGCTCTACCGGCGGCAGCACAACATGTGCTGCCGCTTTTTTTCCATCTCACTTTGGGAACCCCATGGCGACAAAGCGTTCAGGCAAATCACCTCCGGCGACATCACGGCAGCCTCAAAAGCCCGCGGCCGGCGGCTCAGATAAATCGACCGTCAGCGGGCCGTCGGCGCGCACGCCGGCGCGTGGTTCGGACGGTCGAACAGGTAGATCAGGCTCCGCTCGTAACGCAATGCAGAGTTCCGATCCGGATGTTCGCGCACAAGCTTCGGCGGAGCGCCTTGCCGCAAAAATGGCAGGCACCGACGAGCTTTCACGTGCATTTCCAGCAAACGCCATTAAAGGAGCCGAGTTTGGAAGCGAATCAGCGGTGAATCCGCCGCAGGGTCAGAGCGAAGATCCACCGTCGCCGGATGTATCGGCCAGCACGATTACCGAATCTAATGCCAGCGATAAGACCGGCGGCCCCGCTGTGCCCGGAGAGAATCCCAACAACGGGCCACTGGAAAGGGTGCGCGTCGACCCCACCGGTCGCGCGCTGACGACCAATCAGGGCGTCGCAATAGCGGACAACCAGAACTCGCTGAAAGCAGGGTTACGTGGTCCAACATTGCTTGAAGACTTCATCCTGCGTGACAAGATCACGCACTTTGATCACGAGCGCATTCCCGAGCGTGTCGTGCACGCACGCGGCTCCGCCGCGCATGGATTTTTCGAATCCTACGAAGCACTGACCGATTTGACGATGGCCGCTCCGTTCGCGGAAGCGGGAAAACGCACGCCGGTATTTGTGCGCTTTTCGACAGTTGCCGGGGAGCGGGGCTCGTTCGACCTTGCGCGCGACGTGCGCGGCTTCGCCGTGAAGTTTTATACCGATCAAGGCAACTGGGACCTAGTGGGCAACAACATTCCGGTGTTCTTCATTCAGGACCCGATGAAATTTCCAGATTTGGTGCATGCAGTGAAGCCCGAGCCGCATCACGCGATGCCGCAGGCAGCAAGCGCACACGACACGTTCTGGGACTTTGCGAGCCTGATGCCCGAGATCAGCCACATGCTGATGTGGGTTATGTCGGATCGCGCGATCCCCCGCAGCTATCGAATGATGCAGGGCTTCGGCGTACACACATTCCGTCTCGTTAACGCGGACGGCGAATCGGTGTTCGTCAAGTTCCACTGGAGTCCGATGCTCGGCACGCATTCGGTCGTGTGGGATGAGGCCGTGAAGATCAATGGCGCGGATCCCGACTTTCATCGGCGTGATCTCTGGGAAGCGATCGAAGGCGGTGCGTATCCGGAATATGAGCTGGCACTGCAGATCTTTACCGAGGAGCAGGCGGAAGGATTCAGCTTCGATGTGCTCGACTCGACCAAGATCGTTCCTGAAGAACTGGTGCCGCTACGGCCGGTCGGCAGACTGGTGCTGAACCGCAACCCCGACAATTTCTTCGCCGAAACCGAGCAAGTCGCTTTTTGCACGCAGCATGTAGTGCCAGGCATCGACTTCTCCAACGATCCGTTGCTGCATGGTCGCAATTTTTCCTACCACGACACGCAGCTAACTCGACTCGGCGGGCCGAACTTTCACGAGATCCCCATCAATGCATCGGTAGCGCAGGTGCACAACAATCAGCGCGACGGGTTTCACCGCCAATCGATTGCAAGAGGACGTGTCGCTTACGAGCCGAATTCGCTGGGCGGAGGGTGTCCGTTCCAAGCCGGCAAGTTCGGATTTGTGTCGTTCCCCGAGCCGATCGAAGGCAACAAACTGCGCGGCAAGCCAGAAAAATTCGCTGACCACTACACGCAGGCGGCCCTTTTTTATAACAGCCAGACCGCAGTCGAACAGAGCCATATCGTCGAAGCATTTAGATTCGAATTGACCAAGGTCCAAACGCCCGCGATTCGAGCACGGATGGTCGCCGGCCTGCTCAATGTCGATCGTGACCTTGCGACGCGTGTTGCTCAAGGGCTTGGCATTGATCTGCCCGAACCATTGCCCCGCGTGCTTGCGAATCCTGCAACGCCTGAGGTCACCAGCTCGGCTGCGTTGTCGCTCTTTTCACGGCCGGGCGACGGCTCAATTCGCACGCGCAAGGTTGCGTTGATTGTCGCCGATGGGGTCGATGCGGCCGAGCTGCAATTAATTTATGACGAGTTGGCAGCAGCAGGCGCCGTCGCGGCGTATGTCGGCCACCGTTTGGGCGCCGTGCAATCCATCGCAGGCGATGCAATTGAAGTTGAAATCACGATGGAAACGGCGCCCGCCGTGCTATTCGACGCGCTGGTATTGCCGAGCGGAAAAGCCGCAATCGAGGTGCTGGGTAGAAGCGGTCAGGCGATGGAATTCATCAAACTTCAGTACCGGCATTGCAAACCGATCCTGGCGCTCGAGGGCGCAAGCGCCTTACTCGAAGGTGCCGGTATTTCACCCACATTGCCTGACGGTAGCCCCGATCCGGGCCTGATCGTGCTGGAGGAGCAAGACGCAGGAGCATCCGCGGCATTTATCAAAGCGATCGCGCGGCATCGGCATTTCGAGCGCCAAATGGATCCGCCGCTTGTTTAGCCGGATGGCACATCGCTTGCACTAGGGCATGACGTTGTTTGGAAATCAACTTGGAAGCAGTAGCAGTTCACACGCGCCCGGAAAGGCTGGCGCCCGAGTTTCGTCGTGCGGATATGTGCGAGGAGGATCGGGCGCTGCTTTCGCTCGCCGGCGTTTTGCGGCGTTACGGCTATCGCTTCACATGTATCACGCCGGATACGCATGCTCGGGTCGCCGCACGGCGACCTGAGGGTGCGCGCAACCTGCGCGATGTTTTCGGGTGGAGCCTTCCGTTCCGCGAGCACGATCTGCCGAGCGAGATCGTGCAGTTATTACAAGCTTCCAACGCACTGGCGCGCGAACATGGGAAATTAAAAAGCCTTGTTCGTTTCGCAAGTTTCGAGAAGACATTACTGGTTCATTCGGCCTGGCCGACAACTTCCAATGATTCGGTCTTCTTTGGGCCGGACACCTATCGCTTCGCATCGCTAGTCGAACAAGCACTGGTGAAATCGCCCGGGCGATCACCACGCATTGCAGTAGACGTTGGGTGTGGAACGGGTGCGGGCGGAATTCTCGTTGGCCGCATGCTTACCACCCACCGCGTCAAGGTGCTGTTTACCGACATTAATCAGCAAGCGTTGCGCTATGCACGGATTAATGCATTGCATGCCGGCCTGACGGATTTCACATGTTTGCGCAGTGATGTGCTCCGTGAGGTCAAGGGCCCGATCGATCTGATCATTGCCAACCCGCCGTACCTGCTGGACCCGCATCAGCGCGCTTATCGACATGGCGGCGGCCCGCTGGGTACTGGCTTGTCTGTGCGGATCGTTCAGGAATCGCTGCAGCGGTTGGCGCCTGGCGGTCAACTGATTTTGTACACCGCGTCACCGATCGTCGGCGGCGTAGACACGTTGGAAGAACAACTCACTGCTGTTTTCGAGACAGCTCCGCACCGTCCATTCAGTTACGAATACCGCGAGATCGATCCCGACGTCTTCGGCTCCGAGCTCGAACACGCCGCGTATGCAGGCGTCGAGCGCATCGCAGTGGTCGGTCTAGTGCTGCGTATTGCATAACTGCTTTTTTCTTGTGAATCACTATGAATGCACCTACTGAGAACTTTCTAGCCTTTAAACGCGCCGCGCAGACGCCAGACCATTTTCATCAGCGGCTTGCCCTGTTCAACAGGAAACGGACGCTGCCCGCATTTCCCACCGGAAATTGGCGTCATGAGTTGGATGATGAGATCCAGTTTCGCTTTGAGGAAGGTGCTTTCGTCGAGGACGAGCGCCGCGCAGTGGCGGAAGCCGTCATGGAGGCGCCGCATGATGCCGACGCGTTCGTTCAATGGTTCGAGCAACTCGCGCACACCGGCCCCGGGCAGGGTGACCCGCTTTTTCAGTGGCTGGCAAACGAAGCCGAGCTCGATCAAATGCGATGGTTTCTCACGCAGGAGGTCGCCGGTGAAGCCGGGTTCGAAGATTTGGTTGCATTGACCCAAGTACGCATGCCGATTCAGCCGAAGCTGGAGATGGCGCGCAACTTTTGGGACGAAATGGGCCGTGGAAAGCAGGTCGGCATGCACGGTCCGATGCTCGAGCTCGCGGTCAAGGAATTGCAACTTGACCCCACCATTGAAACAACAGTGTGGGAATCGCTGGCGCTGTGCAATTTGATGATGGCGCTGGCTCATCACCGTCAGTATGCGTTCCAGTCCGTGGGCGCGCTCGGCGTTATCGAGCTCACCGCGCCCGGACGCGTATCGCTGGTTGAACAGGGTCTCGCGCGGCTTGGCGTCTCGAGCGCGGGTCGCCGTTACTTCCAGCTGCACGCCAACCTGGATGTTGCGCATTCAAGAGAGTGGAACCGCGAAATCGTTCGCCCTCTGGTGGCGGCGGACGCTCGTTGCGCGCGCGCGCTGGCCGAAGGCGCGCTGTTGAGGTTGCGCTGTGGCGCGCGCTGCTTTGAGCGTTACAGAGTGGAGTTCGGGCTGGCGTGACGCATATGAAGATTCGCCAGATTCGTACATTGGAGGGACCGAACCTCTTTCACCACCAACCTGTGCTGTCGATGCTTCTCGACCTCGGGGACTTACACACGCGTAGCAGCGACGAAATGCCTGAATTCGTTGCACAACTGCTTGAAGCGCTTCCGAGCTTGCACTCGCATGGCTGTTCAATAAGAAAAGCGGGTGGCTTCGTCGAGCGGCTGCATCGCGGAACATACCTGGGCCATATCGTCGAGCACGTCACGCTCGCACTGAGTGTGCATGCGGGGATCGATGTGTCGTACGGCAAGACAGTTTCGACCGACGATGAGCGTGTTTATCGCGTTGTTGTCCGGTACAAAAGCGAGGCCGCTATGCGGTACTTGCTGGAAGCCGCGGTCGGCTTGGTCGACGCCTTGCTGGCAGGCGAGCCGGTGAAGGTTGACGAGATTGTCGCCACTGCAAAGCGCATCGTTGCGCGTCACGCTTTAGGACCAAGTACGCAAGCCATCGTCGATGCCGCGGACGCACGCGAAATCCCGTGGCAGCGCATCGGTGATACGGGCAGCCTGATCAGGCTTGGGTGGGGAGCAAACATTCAATGGATCAAGACGGCGGTCAGCGGCCGCACCGCGCTGATCGCCGCCGAGAACGCTCAGGACAAAGCACTTACGAAGCAGTTGCTGAGCGAAGCCCAGATTGCGGTGCCGCGCGGCGCGGTTGTCCGCAGCGCCGATGAAGCGCTCGCGAAGATGCGAGATCTCACGCTGCCCGTGGTGATCAAGCCATTGGCAGGCAACCACGGACGCGGGTGCACGCTTGGAGTGGCATCGGTTGACGACGTACGTGCCGCATTTGCGCGCGCGGCTGTTATCGACAAGCGAGTGCTAATTGAAGAGCAGATCCAGGGTCGCGATTACCGGATCGTGGTGGTCGGCGGCAAAGTTGCTGCGGCCAGCGAGCGCAAGCCGGCGCATGTGATCGGCGACGGCGTTTCGACAATTGCGCAGCTGATCGAACGCGAAAACATGAATCCGATGCGCGGAGCTGGCCATCTGAAGCCTCTTACGCGCATCGCGGTTGACGAAGCGCTCACAGCAGGGCTCGTTACACGCGGCCTCACGTTGGACTCGGTGCCCGATGAGCGCGCCGAAGTGCAGTTGAGAGACACCGCAAATTTGTCTTCAGGCGGCACCGCAGTCGATGTCACAGATATGGTGCACCCCGATGTCGGCGCGATGTGTATCCGTGCTGCGCGTGCGATTGATCTGGACATCGCGGGCATCGATTTTGTTTCACCGGACATTACGCGAGCCGACGTCGGTGCAATCATCGAGATCAACGCTGGGCCAGGCCTGCGTATGCATCACCATCCAAGCGCAGGCCAACCGCGCGACGTCGGCGGAGCGATCATCGAAATGCTGTATCCGGCCAGCGCACGCGCGCGCATACCACTGGTTGCGGTCACGGGTACCAACGGCAAGACGACGGTGACTCGCATGGTCAGCCATGTTCTGACGCATGAAGGCAAAACCGTGGGCATGGCGTGCACCGACGGCGTCTGGATTGGCAATC
>DATLMT010000283.1:0-7888 GCA_035537135.1 Burkholderiaceae bacterium
TTAGCGCAGCGGCCGCAATCACTGCCGGAAAAGGCGCGTCCAACGCAAAGAGCGCAACGAAGGACGCCGACGCGATCGCCCACAGCACTTCATTTTTCAACGCGCGCGAGCCGATGCGCCAGGCGGCCTGCAAAACGATTGCCGTGATAGCGGGCTTGATGCCGTAGAACAACCCTGCCACCAGCGGCACTTCGCCGAATGCGATATAGATCCACGACAGCGCAATCAGGATCAGCAGGGAAGGCAGCACGAACAGCGCGCCCGCGACGATACCGCCCCACGTGCGATGCATAAGCCAGCCGATATAGGTCGCAAGCTGCTGCGCCTCGGGGCCGGGCAGCACCATGCAGTAATTCAACGCATGCAGAAAGCGGCGCTCAGAAATCCAGCGGCGGTTCTCGACCAGCTCCTGATGCATGATTGAAATCTGTCCAGCGGGCCCGCCGAAGCTGATGAAGCCCAGCTTCAGCCAGAAGCGGAACGCTTCCCAGAAGCTGACCGGCGCGACGGTTGCAGCGTTCGCCGCTGTCATTCGAGTTGTTCTTTTTCAAACGAGGCCAGCAACGCGTCGAACACGCTGCCGGCGGCTTTGACAAGCTGGTCATCGTCGTCCATTGAATCGCGCAAGCCTGCGAGCACCCTTTCAACGCCGCTTGCCTCGGCAGGCTGGACACCGCCTGCATCGAGGTGGTGAACAATGCCACCGATGCGCCGCAGCGCGGGCTGCTCAAGCCCGAAGCTTGCCAGCATCACTTCGAACGTCACGCGAGCGCCGACGTGACTGAATGTTGCGCCGTCGAAATCGAAACCGATCGCCTTGGCTGGACAGTCCTTCGGCTTCGCCAACCACACGATGCGCGCCTTGCGATCGATGTAGCGCCTGATCAACCAGGCGCACGCCAGCCGATCGACCCACGGGCGCCGCCGAGTCGCCCACACCCGGCCCTTGTAATCGGCGATGCGCAATTGCTTGATCGCGCCGCGCACCGCATGTGGCTCGTCAGGCGCCAGCGCGCGGCTCGCTGCAGCTTCGAGCTCCTGCAATGCGGCGTCGGCTTGCTTTTGCGCTTCGCCGCCAAAGTAGTCGATAGCGGCGATCGCGGTGAAGGTTTTGCGCAGCTTGCGTGCTTGCTTCGCTGCTTCCAGCGCGGTATCGCTATTCAGCGCGTCGCTCGCCTGGCGCGTCTCGTTTAGCAACGCTGCGTAGTCATCGCTGCGATCGAAAAGTGCTTGGAAATCCGCGTGTGTGGGCTCCTCCGTCAGCATTAAGTGGGTGGTGCCGCCTCCCGCCTGCACATCCTCTGCAATGGATTCGAGCGTGAAGCGGCAGTCATCGCGTGCCGGCAGCAAATAGACACCGTCGCGCAGCACTGCGGCGCCCGATGCGCGCAGCGCCCGCCATGCACGCATCCGTACAGTCGCGTTCTCTGTCGGCAGTGACAGTACCAACAATAGCCATTGCATTTAGTAGATGTTATTACTATAGTGTATGAATGTCTACAACGGAGAAAGCCATGAAATATCAACTGGCCCCTTTTTCCTGCCGCCCCTGGCTGCTGAATGGCATGTCACTGCGCTTGATCGAAAGCCATTATGAGAACAACTACGGCGGCGCCTTAAGGCGGCTGAATGCAATTACTGAGAAGCTGGAAGCGCTCGATTATGCGAGCGCTCCACCGTACGTCGTAAATGGTCTGAAGCGCGACGAGCTGGTGGCGCTCAATTCGACGCTGCTGCACGAACTGTATTTCGCCAGCCTCGGCGGCGACGGCAAACCGACTGCGGTACTTGCTGCGGCGCTGGCGCGCGACTTCGGATCGCTCGATCGATGGCGCGACGAGTTCGTTGCAATGGCAAATGGCCTGGCAGGCGGCTCGGGTTGGGTGCTGCTGACTTTCGTCCCCCGCGATAACCGGCTGCTCAATCAGTACGCAGCCGATCACAGCCAGGCAATAGCCGGCGGCATTCCGATTCTTGCTCTGGACATGTACGAGCATGCCTTTCATATCGACTTTGGCGCCAATGCGAGGGCATACATCGAGGCGTTCATGCGCAACGTCGACTGGAAAGCAGTGCAAGGCCGCTACGAGGATGCTTGCAAAGTCGCACCGCCTCGGCCGCTGGTGCAGGAGGAATATGCCGATGTGCCTGCGGTGTCCGTTGAGGAGGTCAGGGCGATGCTCGACGCCGGCAAGCGAGTCCAGATCATCGATACACGGCCGCGGTTCTACGTGTCCAGGACTCAGGACATCATGGACGGCGCGCAATGGCGCGATCCAGAGCGCGTACAGCAGTGGGCCAGCGAGCTGTCGAAAACGGACCCGGTCGTCACTTTCTGCGCCTATGGATTTCATGTTGGATGCCAGACAGCGACGGCGCTGCGCGACGCCGGCTTTGATGCGACCTACATGAAGGGCGGTCACTCGGCATGGAAGGCGATTGGAGGACCCATTAAGACCTACACATAGACCTACCTATAAGATCGCCGAAAGCCGACGCAGGCGACGCTGGAAAGAAGATCGTGAGAGCAGCAGACAAGCGGAAACAATTGGCGGTGCTGCTGGCCGGCGATCGCTGTGTGATCGCGGGATCGGTTTTCGACCCGCTGTCAGCTCGCATTGCGGATGAGGTCGGGTTCGAAGTCGGTGTTCTCGGCGGCTCGGTTGCGTCATTCGTCGTGCTGGGTGCGCCGGACCTGATGCTGCTGACGTTGACGGAGCTCGCTGAGCAGACACGCCGCATTTGCCGCGCGAGCGATCTGCCGGTGCTGATCGACGCCGACCACGGCTACGGCAATGCGCTGAACGTGATGCGAACCGTCGAAGAGCTCGCGGACGCCGGTGCCGCCGGGTGTTCGATAGAAGACACTTTATTGCCCCGCGCATTTGATTCACCCAAAGAGCCGACGTTGACCTCGCTCGAAGAAGGCGTCGGAAGGATGCGAGCCGCGGTGGAGGCCGCACGTGATTCGGGTATCGCCGTTTTTGGACGGACCAGCGCAGTCGCGACCGATCTCGACGACGCGCTGCGGCGCCTGTGCGCCTACGAGAAAGCAGGCGTTGATGCTTTGTTCGTTCCGTACTTGAAGACGCGCGCTCAGCTTGACCGGATCGCTGCCGAAGTGCGGCTTCCTTTGCTTCTAGGGAGCCCCGCCGCTGAGCTTTTCGATCTCGACTATCTCGCCAGCCGCCGCGTTCGCATCTGTCTGCGCGGTCATGCAGGGTTCGCGGCGAGCGTGCAAGCACTTTATGACGCGGCGCAGGCGTTGTTCGCCGCGACCGCTGCGCGGGACAATGTTGCCTCAGAACAACTGATGGCGCGGCTGACGAAAGCCGCCGAGCACCAGCGGCGCAGCGACGAATTTCTGAAGCCGTAAGGCAGCTCCGCACTACGCCAGCAGGAACTTTCAACGCATGCGCATTTGCACGTATACGGCCCGCTAGCTGCGCAAAGACCTCGGAACTCTAGCCATTGCGCTCGCCCACAGTCGAGCTACGCTCCGCGGGCTGGTTCGTACCTGGAATCTGTTCCGCGGTGATACATCCGGAGTAAGTACGCGTGATGAAGGTGATACGGTGTCTACGGGGTGGGGCGCTCGTGTTGGCGGCAACGCTTCCGCTGGCAGCGCACAGCAACATCGTGGTGGCGCGGGCCGTCGATCTCGCAGACTTATCACTCGAAGAGCTCGGCAACGTCGTCGTCACGTCGGTTTCGCGGCGGCAGGAGCGGATTGCGGGCGCGCCGGCGTCGATTTACGTGATTACGCGCGAAGATATCCGGCGGGCCGGCGTCACAAGCCTGCCCGAAGCGCTGCGGCTCGCTCCTAACTTGCAAGTTGCGCGGGCCGATACAAATCAGTACGCCATTAGCGCCCGCGGCTCAAATGCCGTGCTGGCGAACAAGCTGCTGGTAATGATCGATGGCCGCATCGTGTACACGCCGCTTTTTTCGGGTGTGTTTTGGGAGGCGCAGGACACGCTGCTCGAAGACATCGACCGCATCGAAGTCATCAGCGGGCCGGGCGCGGCGCTCTGGGGTGCAAATGCCGTCAACGGCGTCATTAACGTCATCACGCGGCCTGCTAGCGCAACGCAGGGCGCAGTTGTCGGCGCCGGTGGCGGCAATCTAGAGCGCGGAGCTTTTGCACGCTACGGCGCGCAGATCGGCAGCCAGACATCGTTTCGTGTGTATGGCAAGGTCTCTGATCGCGACAACTCGCATCTGACGGATCGCCGGCCGATACGTGACGAAGCAGAGTTCGCGCAGATTGGCTTCCGGCTGGATTCAGGCGCCACCACTCGCAGTGTCACCGTGCAAGGCGATGCCTACCGCGGCCACATCGACCAGGTGCCATCCGAGCGCGATGTTCGAGGCGCCAACTTGCTGGGCCGTTTTTCGCAGTCGTTTGCGAACGATTCGAGGCTCGTCGTGCAGACGTACTACGACCACACGTTTCGTGATCATCCGGGAATCTTTCGAGAGAATCTGGACACTTTCGATCTTGATGTGCAGTATGGCTTTGCCCCATCTGAAAGCCACTCGCTGCTGATCGGCGCCGGCTATCGCCACGCGCGCGACCGCGTTACCAATCCAACAATTCAGGCGTTCTTGCCGGCTTCCAGAAATCTGAATTGGGTGCACGCGTTCCTGCAGGACGAGATCACGCTGGCGCCCGGGTTGAAAGCAACGCTCGGTGTCAAGGTCGAAGACACGACGTATACAGACGCGGAGTTCATGCCCAACGTGCGGATCGCGTGGCAGCCGAAAGATGACCGGCTTGTGTGGGCAGCGCTGAGCCGCGCAGTGCGCACACCTTCGCGCATCGACCGCGAGTTTTTCGTGCCCGCTGCTGCACCATTTCTGCTAGCGGGAGGACCGAACTTCGAGTCTGAGGTTGCCAATGTTGTCGAGCTTGGCTACCGCGCTAACCTCGGCAATCGCATTTCGGGATCCGTCACCGGCTACTGGCACGACTTTGACCGGATTCGAAGTCTCGAGCCGCGCGCCGGCGGCCTGATGTTCGAGAACAAGATCGAAGGCCGCACGTACGGCGTCAAAGCGTGGGCAGAGTATCGGCCAACCGAGCGCTGGCGCCTGAGCGCCGGGCTGGTGCGCCAGCGTGTGAAGTTCGAGCGTGAGCCCGACAGTCGCGACACGACCGGCCTCGTTGCGGCCGGCAACGATCCGAGCGGATGGTGGCTGTTGCGATCGAGCTTCGATGTCACGCAAAATGTCGAGCTCGATGTGCGCGCACGGCGCATTTCTTCGTTGCCTAATCCGTACGTGCCGTCCTATACGGCCGTCGATTTGCGTCTCGGCTGGCGCCTGTTGCGGCAGCTCGAAGCTTCGCTGTCAATTCAAAACGCATTCGATCCGCGGCATGCCGAATGGGGCACGCAAGCAAATCGCGCCGAATTCGAGCGCGCGTTTTTTCTGCAGCTCATTTGGCGCCAATGACGTTGGTCGCGATGCGCGGTCTGGCAGTCGCGCGAAACGCATGCGCGACGCTGCTGCTTGGGCTCGTAACGCTCCTACACGCGCCAAGCCAGGCGCAGGTGACAAGCGATGCGCAGACCAACGAGCGCAGCGTGATGGCTGCGTATATCTATCGCTTCATTACGTATGTCGAGTGGCCGGTGTCTGCGTTTCAGAGCGCGGATGCGCCGATCGTCATCGGAGTAGTCAACGCGGACGATATTGCAGCTGAGCTCGAGCAGATCGTGCAGGGGCGAACCGCGCAAAGCCGACGCCTACTGGTACGGCGCATTGCACCGGGCGAAGCTGCGACTGGGGTGAACGTGTTGTTCATCGGAGGTGAAGCCTCGAAGTTTCTGCAGGCCAAGACGCTCACCGACCGCTCGGTGCTGACGATCACCGAGCGCGGCATTGATCAAGGTAGCGTGATCAACTTCGTCCATGTCGATGGCCGGGTGCGCTTCGAAGTCAACGTGGGCGTGGCGGAGAAGAGCGGCTTGCGCCTCAGCTCACGCCTGCTCACCGTTGCAACACGCGTCAAGGCAGGGTAAGCGTGCTCGGCTACATCTCCACCTCGATCCGACGCAAGTTGACGTTTGTAATGCTCGGCACCGCTGTTGTTGCTCTGCTCGTTACTGCGACCGCGATGATCATCTACGAAGCGCGGACCTATCACGAAACCTGGATCAACGACCTTGTTACACAGGCGGAGATCATCGGCCAGACTTCCGCGCCGGCGTTGAGCTTTGACGACCCGAAGACGGCGCGCGAAAACTTGTCGGTATTGCGGCTTCGACCCCTGGTGACCGCGGCTGCGATATACACCGCTGACGGCAGATTGTTCGCCGATTACACGACGGCGACCGGTGTGCCTGCAGCGCTTCCGCTCAATGTCGAACGCAACGGCTATCGCATCCAGGGCGATCAGCTCTCAGTGTTTCAGGAAGTGCGGGAGAACGGACAAGTTCTGGGCACTGTGTATCTGCGCGCGGGTTATGAGTTACGGAACCGGCTGCTCGGGTATCTGGCAATCGTCGGACTGTCCATTCTCGCGAGTCTCGTGGTAACCGTCGCTGTCACAGCTTGGCTGCAGCGCGCAATCACCGAGCCGGTGCTTGGTGTCGCGCGCGTCGCCCAGCAGGTCATGGAGCGGCGCGACTACAAGCTGCGCGTACGCAAGACGAGCACCGACGAGGTAGGGGTGCTTGTCGATGCGTTTAACGACATGCTGGCCGAAGCGGACAAACGGGCCACCGCGCTCGAAACTGCCAATGCTGACTTGCTGCACGAGATGCACGAGCGGCAGGCTGCGGAAGACGCGCTCAAGTCGGCAGATCAGCGCAAGGACGAATTCTTGGCCACGCTGGCGCACGAGCTGCGCAACCCGTTGGCGCCGATACGCAACGGCTTGCAGATCATGCGCATGACGAGCGATGCCGATGCGATCGCCCGAGCGCAGCTGATGATGGAGCGCCAGTTGCAGCAGATGGTGCGGCTGGTTGACGATCTGCTCGATGTATCCCGCATCACCACCGGCAAGCTGGTGCTGCGCACGGAGCGCGTGTCGCTGCGGGAAGTGATGGTGACAGCGATCGACGCGGTGCGGCCGCTGGTGGATGCGAAGCGGCACACGTTGTCGGTGGACCTTCCGGCGAATAGCGTCGAGCTCGATGCCGATCCGACGCGGCTCTCGCAGATTCTTTCCAACATTTTGAACAACGCCGTGAAATACACCGAACCCGGCGGCTCGATTCGCGTGACGGCGCGGCTCGCCTACGGTGCTGTCGAAATCCGCGTGTCCGATACCGGCATCGGCATCGCTGCCGACAAGCTGCCGGCGGTGTTCGAGATGTTTACGCAGTTTGATGCGTCGCCCGAGCGCATGCATGGCGGGCTTGGTGTCGGGCTCGCGCTCGCCAAGCGGTTGGTTCAGTTGCACGGCGGCACGATTACCGTCAGCAGTGACGGGCTTGGACACGGCAGCGAATTCACGGTTCGCCTGCCTGTTGCTACGGCCCCAGTCAGCGCGCTCGGGGCTAACGTGCAGCGGCGCGAATCCGCAGCACCCCGGCGTGTTCTGCTGGTCGATGACAACCGCGATTTCGCTTTAAGTCTGGCAGCGTTGCTCGAGCTCGAAGGCCACGATGTGCGAACAACGTTTGAGGCTATTTCGGCCGAGACTGTCGCTGAAGAGTTTCATCCGGACATCGCGTTTCTCGATCTGGGTCTGCCCAACGTCAACGGATTCGAGCTGGCGCGCCGGCTGCGCGCGCAACCGAAGATGAATGGGACTGTGCTGGTCGCGGTCACCGGGTGGGGTAAGGAAGAAGATCGAAGGCGCTCGCGCGAAGCCGGCTTCGATCTGCATCTGGTCAAGCCGGTTGAGCCCGATCAGATCCTTGACGAGGTTCGC
>DATLMT010000284.1:0-2678 GCA_035537135.1 Burkholderiaceae bacterium
GGCAACGCGTACGGTCGCGCGGTCTCACCCGAACCCGATCGGCGCGCACAGCGTGACCGCGACCGAGCGCTGGGCCTAGTGCCGTTCGCCGTAAAGCTGCCGCAGGAATTGGTGAAAGCGCTGCAGGAGCAGGCGGCTAAGAAGAGCGTCGGCCTGAACGAGTTAACCGCGGAGTTGCTGAAAAAAAGCCTGGCGAAGTGAAGCGAGGGGCCGCGCGCTACTGCTGCAGTCTGGCTGTCGCGCGTATCGCCGACAGCGTTGCATTCGGTGTGATGATCTCGGGATCCATCGTCAGTTCGATCAGGGCCGGTAATCGTTTTTCACGCATGAATGCCAACGCTTGCGAAAGCGCAATCGCGAACTGGTCAGTCGTTGCTGCGGCAGCGCCGAACGCCCCATAAGACTGCGCGAGCTTTGCAAAATTCGGATTCATGAGCGCCGTGCCGTGCTCGCGCCCGGGAAACTCGCGCTCCTGGTGCATGCGGATCGTGCCGTACATCTGGTTGTTGAATACGAGCACCAGCACAGCGGCGCCGTATTGCACCGCCGTCGCCAGTTCCTGCCCCGTCATCAGAAAATCCCCATCGCCGGTCAGTGCGATCACTGCGCGCTCGGGTGCCGCAATCTTCGCTGCTATCGCAGCCGGTACGCCGTAGCCCATCGCTCCCGCGGTCGGTGCCAGTTGCGTGCGCAGTCCGGTGTAGCGCCAAAAGCGATGCGCCCATGTAGCGAAGTTGCCAGCGCCGTTGGCGACGATCGCGTCCTCGGGAACGGCACGCGACAAGATCTGCATCGCTTCCCACAGATCGAGCGGCGTCTCGCCGTGCGAATAGACGGCCGGGCGCTGCTGCCAGGCTTCAAGCTCTTCGCGCGCGGACGCTACGGTCTCGCGCCACGGCGGCTCTTCGATCGGCACCATCATCGCCAGGCGCGATGCAAATTGTGGCAAACCGGAGTTGATCATCAACTGCGCCTGAAACACGCGGCCCAACTCTTCAGCACCGGCATGCACGTGAATGAGCGTCTGCGCCGGCACCGGTGCGTCCAGCAACGTATACCCCGAAGTCGTCATCTCTCCCAACCGCGGCCCGATTGCGAGAATCAGATCTGCATCCTTGATGCGCTGTGCAAGCTTTGGATTGACGCCGACCCCGACATCGCCAATGTAATTCGGGTGGCGGTTGTCGAACAAATCCTGGGAACGAAACGCGCACGCCACTGGAAGGTAGTTGGCTTCGGCGAAGCGCTTGAAGTTGTCGCAGGCGGCGGATGTCCAGCCGAAGCCGCCGAGAATCACCAGTGGCCGTTGCGCGCGGCCCAGCAGACGGCGCAGCGCGGCAATCTGCGTATCGCTCGGTGCGCCGAGCACTGGCTGGTGGCACAACGCGTCGCCCACATCAGCCTTGGTCGAAAGCATATCTTCTGGCAAGGCCAACACAACAGGCCCTGCGCGCCCACTGGTTGCGACTTGAAATGCGCGCGCGACAAACTCCGGAACGCGGTCAGCGCGATCGATTTGCGCAACCCACTTAGTCATCTGTCCGAACATGCGCCGATAGTCGATCTCTTGAAACGCTTCACGCTCGGCAAAATCGTTGCCTACCTGACCAATGAATAGAATCAGCGGCGACGAGTCCTGCTGTGCGACGTGAACACCAATCGCCGCGTTGGTCGCGCCCGGCCCGCGCGTGACGAAAGCAACGCCGGGCTGACCTGTCAGCTTCGCGTAGGCCTCGGCCATGAAAGTGGCGCCGGACTCGTGCCGATTAACGATCAGCTTGAGCATCTCGCGCGAGTCGTACAGCGCATCGAGCACCGGTAGGAAACTCTCGCCGGGCACTGTGAAAGCGTGGTTGACGCCTTGGATCAGCAGTTGATCGACGAGCAGGCGGGCACCGGTGCGGGATGGCATGGGGCGGGAGTGTAAGGTTGCCCCGATGCAATACGTCAACCTCGGCGACAGTGGCCTTAAAGTTTCTCGCATCGCTCTTGGAATGATGACGTTCGGCAGCCCCGAGTGGCGGCCGTGGGTAATCGGCGAAGACGCCGCACGCCCGATCGTGCAACGCGCGATTGAGCTTGGCATCAACATGTTCGACACCGCCGACATGTATTCCGCCGGAATATCCGAACAGGTCACTGGCCGGTTACTGCGCGAGCTGGCACCGCGCGACGAGATCGTGATTGCGACCAAGGTGTATTTCCCGGTCGATCTTGCCTTCAAAGGCGGCAACGCACCCGGACCCAAACCGCCCGAACGGCCGAATATGAGCGGACTGTCGCGCAAGCGCATTTTTGCGGCGATCGATGCAAGTCTGCGGAGGCTCGGCGTTGACACGATCGATCTGTATCAGATTCACCGTTTCGATCACGCGACTCCGGTGGAGGAAACGATGGAAGCGCTGCATGACGTCGTGCGCGCCGGCAAAGCGCGCTATCTCGGTGCGTCGAGCATGTGGGCGTGGCAGTTCGCGAAAATGCAGGACGTCGCGCACCGTCATGGTTGGACGCGATTCGTGTCGATGCAGAATCATTACAACCTCGCGTATCGAGAAGAGGAGCGCGAGATGATTCCGCTGTGCCGTGATCAAGGCGTGGGCCTGCTGCCGTGGAGCCCCGTTGGCGCGCGGATTTCTAGCAGGCAATCGTGCGCGTGAAATCAGCCAGGAAAAAGCGGC
>DATLMT010000285.1:0-2010 GCA_035537135.1 Burkholderiaceae bacterium
TGTTCACGCGCAGACCGAGGGGGTGGATCGGCGACCTGCTGCGGCATTCGAAATTGATGAAGGCGCTTGAGGCCGGCTCGGTCAGCATGCTGAGCGTTGCGGCCACATGCGCGGCCGCCGGCATCATCGTCGGTGTTGTCACGCTGACCGGCCTCGGCCTGCGATTTTCGGATATTGTCATCGCATACGCTGGCGGCAACCTGGTGCTGACTGCGATCTACACCGCGCTGATCGTCTGGGTCGTTGGCCTCGCGGTGCCGGTGACTGCAAGCTACATCATCTGCGCGGTAGTCGCTGCGCCGGCGCTGATCAAGCTCGGCGTCCCCGACTTCGCCGCGCATATGTTCATCTTCTATTACGCGGTGCTGTCGGAAGTGTCGCCGCCGACTGCACTGTCGCCATTTGCCGCTGCTGCAATAACGGGTGGCGATCCGTACAAAACTACTTTGCAGTCGTGGAAGTACACGTTGCCGGCATTCGTTGTCCCGTTCGTATTCGTGCTCGACCCGATGGGCGTGGGACTTCTGCTTGCTTTGCCAAAGGGCGGGTCCTGGTGGGACGTTGCGTGGATCACTGCGCTCGTTGTCATGGCACTCATTGCGCTCGCAGCTGCAGCCGAGGGCTGGTTGTTTAGCACCACCACGAAGATCGAACGTGCACTGCTGATTGCGGCGGGTTTGCTGATGATTTATCCGCGTGCGTGGCTCGACGCGGTCGGCATCGCGCTTCTAGCGGGAGTGATCATTACGCAACTCGTGCGTCGCCGCCAGCGACCGCGTGCCGTTGTTCACTGATAATGCGGGCGTGACGGCAGCCAACGAAGCTCGCAAACCCTGCGTAATTTGCGTCGGCGGCTCGGCAACAATCGATCAGATTTTTTTGGTCGACGAAGTCAAGCTGCCGTCGGTGAAGATCACCGCAACCGACTTCGTGGAAACCGGGGGCGGCATGGGAGCCAACGCTGCGGTCGCGGTGCAACGGCTCGGTGGCCGCGCCAGTTACTGGGGCCGAGTTGGTGACGATGAAACTGGCGACCAGGTCATCGCCCTGCTGAAGCACGAAGGCGTCGACGTGTCGACGCTGCTGCGTCTGTCAGGTTTCCGCACCAAGATCGCGACCATATTGATCGACAAACGCGGTGAGCGCCTGGTGGTTTCGGTGCAGCCGCAAGGTTATCCGCCCGACGCGTCCTGGCTGCCGGTCGAGCGCGTGGCGGATGCCGACGCGGTTCTCGCTGATACGCGCTGGCCTGCCGGCGCGCAGCGCTTGTTCGATGCCGCTGCAATGACCGGCAAGCCGAGCGTGTTCGACGGTGATGCAGGCGATGCGCAACAGGTGCGCGAGACGGCGCGGCTCGCCACGCATCCGTTTCTGTCGCAATCGATGCTGCAGGGCCTGCAAATCGGTGAGCCGCACGTCGCGCTGCCGAAGCTATTCGGCGGGCGCAACCTCGTCTGCGGTGTAACACTCGGCGCGGCGGGTGTGATGTGGTTTGACGGAAACCGCGTTTCCAGTGCGCCGTCACCGCGCGTCAAAGCGGTCGACACCCTCGCGGCCGGCGACACGTGGCACGGCGCGTTCGCCCTGGCACTCGCCGAGCGCAAGGAGCTGAGCGCGGCGATCGAGTTCGCGACTGCGGTGGCTGCGATGAAATGCACCCGCTTCGGCGGTCGCGCCGGAATACCGAAGCGCGATCAGTTCGAGCACTGGTGGGCTGGGCTCGACCGCAAATAAATTTATTGCTACAGCCCGACCTGTCCGAGCAGCTGCAGCAGTCTTTCTCTGTGCTTGGGGCTGGTCAATGGGTAGGTCTGCAGCCAACTGCGCGTTACGAAGTCACTTTGAAGTGAGCGTATCTCCACTGCTTCCCACTCGGCAGCGGCGCGATCTCCCGATGCCACCAGCGCTGCAGCCAGATGAACGCGCGTTTCCAGATCAACCGGGTTGCGCGCCGCCGCCTCGCGCAGGTTAATCAGTGCCTGCTCGATGTCGTTGTCAAACAGGTATGCC
>DATLMT010000286.1:0-2743 GCA_035537135.1 Burkholderiaceae bacterium
GGGCCAGCGAATGTTCAGTCCCTCCGGAGGCATCCTGAAATCGTCGGGCAAAATGATGTCGAGCCGCTCGGGATCCACCACGACCGACGCCGACGCTTCGACCACTTCGGTCACCGTCTTCATGCCGACCCATACGCCGGCATAGCGGCTCATTGCAAAGCCGTGCAGGCCGAGGTCGAGATATTCCTGCACCGATGCCGGATACAGCACGGGAATCATGCAGGCCTTGAAGATGTGATCCGATTGATGCGGAAGGGTTGACGATTTCGCACCGTGATCGTCGCCGGCCAGCGCCAGTACGCCCCCATGCTTGCTGGTGCCCGCGGCGTTCGCGTGCTTGAATACGTCGCCGCAGCGATCGACGCCCGGGCCTTTGCCGTACCACATTGCAAAGACGCCGTCATACTTGGCGCCTTCGTACATGTTGACTTGCTGCGTGCCCCATACAGTGGTCGCTGCGAGGTCTTCGTTCAGTCCCGGCTGGAAGCGGACGTTGTGCCGTTCGAGGTGCTTTTTTGCACGCACTGCGGTTTGATCGACACCGCCGAGCGGTGAGCCGCGATAGCCGGTGATGAAACCAGCGGTATTCAGCCCAGCCCGCTGATCGCGCTGATGCTGCAGCATCGACAGGCGGATCAAAGCCTGCGTGCCGCTCATGTACGCACGGCCGCGGTCGAGTGTCCACTTGTCGTCGAGGGTGACTTCCGCCAGCGCACGGCGGACGGTTTCGCTAAGGGGGGCGTTCATTCAGTCTCCTGCCAAAAATCGTGTTCTTGGAAGTCGGCCACGTGGTTCGCTCGGCCGGCGGCAGACTCGGCGCCTTGTGGGCGCGGTCGGCGATCGTTCGCTCTTTCGAGCAGGGCGCGAGGGTAGCACCGCAGCGATATGCTCTCAATCATGCGCTGCGGTATGGCACCCGGCGTACCCGAGGTCGACAAAATGAAACGGTGCTTACTTCTATTAATGATCGCCGGGGCGCTGGGATCGTGCGTGACCCACCAGGTAGCAACCGAACCGCACAGCGTACTCAAGCAGAGGTGCAGTGCGGGCTCAGACTTGGCCTGTCACGACTACGCATTCCTTACTTACGATGCGAATCCGACAGCAGCTGAGCAGGTGTACCGGCAGCTATGCGAAAAAAAGCTGGCGCGCGCGTGCAGCAATCTCGCGCATCGCCTGACCGAGCGTACTGCGCCGGATTTCGAGCAAGCGCGCGTCTTGTATGAACGGGGATGTGAGTTAAAAGACGGGATCGCCTGCCATCATTTGGCGAACCTCTACATCCTCGAGCAGGGAGTCGCAAAGGACGACCAACGTGCGCTGACGCTGTTGGAAAAGTCCTGCGAGCTTGCGTACGCGCAGGCATGTTTTCGCGTATCGGTGATTATCCAGCGCGGGAAATTGACGGTAGCCGACCCGCTAAAAGCATTCACCTATATGGAGAGAGGCTGCGAATTGACGGATTCGATTTCATGCCACGACCTGGGTTATATGTTTCTTGACGGGCGCGGAACAACAAAGTCAGCTGAAAGAGCCGCAGAACTGTTCCAGTCGAGCTGCGCGCAGGGACTGCCACGCGGATGTGGAAGTCTCGCGTACCTCTATCAGACAGGCACGGGCGTGGCACAAAACTATGCCGAAGCTCGAAGGCTGAATACCAAGGCTTGTCAGGGCGACGATGGTCCGTCGTGCGCTAATCTCGGATTCATGGTGCAAACCGGATTGGGCGGATCGCCCGACCCGACGTGGGCGGCGCAGTTCTATTCGAAGGCGTGCGGTTTGAAGGATGCATTGGGATGCAGCAACCTCGGCGTTCTAATGGCAGACGGCCTTGGCGTCGAGCGCAATGACGACGCGGCGGTCCCGCTGCTGCTGATGGGCTGCGCGGACAAGATCGGCGAAGCGTGCCGCTACCTCGCGGACTTCCATGCCGCCGGACGGGGAAAGCTTCCTAAATCAAACGAGATGCGAGAGTTTTTCTGTCAGAAGGCGCTTGAATACGGAGAGCAGGTTTCGTGTAGATAGTGTCACTGGCCGAGCCAATTTCACTCTGCCGATTCAAGCAGCGACAGGCATCGCGCGACGGTCCATCAAAGCTAGCCAGCCGCGCGCGATGCGATAGATCGCCCAGATGCCGAGTACAAAAAAGCCGACGATCCAGATAGCAAAGCCAATCAGCACGATCGCCAGCGTAAATCCAAGCACCGCGATGACAGCCGACATCAGCAGCGCCCACCAGAATGTGCGGATCTGCCACGAAAAGTGCGAGTCTAGATAGGTCCCGCGCACTTCGCTGCGCTTCACATAGTTGATGATCACCGCAATGATCGACGGCCAGCCGAACACGAACGCGCCAATGATGCTCGCGGCGCCGAACGCGCCGATCACTAGGCTCAGCGTGTGCAGTGCGTAAACAACGTGCGTGATCGTGACCAGTGAGTCAGCCGGGGCAGCGACCGCGGGCGCGGGTGGAAGCGGAGTGCTCATCGGCAAGCTCCCAAAAGGAGAGTCCAGTCAGAGCGCTGAGCATACCTCTTCCGTTTGCTAGGTCACGAGGCTCACGTTCGTTGGACTCCGTCCGGGCACCAACGTGCGCACTTATCTGGCTTTCAAGACGATTGGTATCGTTGCGGGCTAAAAGGAATCGCCAATGACCAACCCTTTACTACAGCCATGGGACGAGCCGTTTGGGCTGCCTCCGTTTGAACTCGTCCGCGCCGAACACTTTGCGCCGGCATTCGCA
>DATLMT010000287.1:0-7480 GCA_035537135.1 Burkholderiaceae bacterium
TCGATAATCTGAAATGCCTTTCCGAGCGAGGCGCCGTAGTGTGCGCATCTGTCTATGACGCCCACATCGGAGCCGGCGATCACCGCGGCGATTCGCGCGCCCGCTTCAAATAAGGTGGCAGTCTTGCGCTCGACGACCTCAAAGTAGCGGTCTTCATTCACGGAAGGATCGTGGACGTTAAGCAACTGAAGCACTTCGCCCTCGGCGATCCGATTGGTGGCATCGGCCATGATGTGCATCACGCGCGCACTCCCGGCTTCGACCATCATTTGAAAAGACCGCGAGTACAAAAAGTCGCCCACCAGCACGCTGGCGGCATTGCCGAACATCGAGTTCGCGGTCGCGCGGCCGCGACGCAAGTCTGATTCATCAACGACATCGTCGTGTAGCAGCGTGGCGGTGTGAATGAATTCAATCACAGCAGCCAGATCGAGGTGACTATTCCCGCGGTAGCCGAGCGCGCGTGCCATTAGGAGCAAGACTGCGGGACGCAGCCGTTTGCCTCCAGCGCCAATGATGTACTCCGAAATGCTTTTGATCAGTGCAACATCCGAGTCGAGACGCGCCCGGATGGTTTTATCCACCAACAGCATGTCAGCGCTAACCGGCCCCAGTACTTGCTGCAGGTCGCCGGCCGTATCCGCAGCACAGCGCATTTCGCCGTTGGCGGAAGAAACCGCGGTAGCGAAATCCGTCATCGTTTGCATTATAGGTGCGCGTCGCAAGCGCCCCAGCGCCGATTGACGCAGTTTCAACTACGGTGACATAATCTACGGCTTTTCTAGGCCGAACCACTCGCGGGCGTTCGGCCCCGCGCGCAGGGAGCTTTAATGTACGCAGTCATCAAATCGGGCGGTAAGCAGTACCGTGTCGCCGCGGGCGACACCGTCAAGATTGAATCCGTTCAGGGTGACGTTGGCAAGCAATTGAAGCTGACGGATGTGCTGACGATAGCCGACGGCGAAAACGTTCGTTTCGGTTCGCCTTTCATAGCGGACGCCGCGGTCATGGCAACCGTGATAGGACATGGGCGCCACGACAAGGTGACGATCTTCAAGATGCAGCGCCGCAAGCACTTTCAGAAACACGGCGGGCACCGGCAGAATTACACCGAGGTTCGAATCGATAGTATTAGTTAGGTCAGGGGAGCCGGCCCGCGCTGCGGTCCGGCCAGGGATTGGTTGGCATCATTGAAAGTTCTGTAAATGGCACATAAGAAGGCTGGCGGCTCTTCACGGAATGGGCGGGATTCGCAGTCCAAGCGACTTGGCGTTAAGGTATTCGGCAATCAGGCGATAACGGCCGGGGCGATTATCGTGCGCCAACGCGGAACTCAGTTTCACCCTGGCGAAAACGTCGGCATCGGACGTGACCACACGTTGTTTTCGCTGGTAAACGGCACGGTGCAATTCGATGTTCGCGGCGCTAAAAACAGGCGTGTCGTCAGAGTGCAGTCCGAAAGCGCCGTCGTCTGAGTTTCAGCGAACGCAGCGAATCCGCACTTTTTTGCACGAAGCCCTGCCGTTCGCGGCGGGGCTTTTTATTTTTAGGGGTGCGTTGTGAAATTCATTGACGAAGTGACGATCGAAGTTGCAGCCGGCAACGGCGGCGACGGTTGCGCTTCGTTCCGGCGGGAAAAGTTCATTCCCAAGGGCGGACCTGATGGCGGTGACGGCGGGCGCGGCGGCAGTGTTTGGGTCGCCGCCGATCGCAATGTCAATACGCTGATCGATTTCCGATATGCGCGCAAACATCAGGCAAAGAACGGCGAGAAAGGACGCGGTGCTGACTGCTACGGTGCAGCCGGTGCCGACATTGATCTGCGCGTTCCCGTCGGAACCGTCATTAGCGATGCCGAGACCGGCGAGAAACTCGTGGACATGGTCACGCACGGACAGCGCGCTCTACTGGCGCAAGGTGGCCACGGTGGCATCGGCAATCTGCACTTCAAGTCGAGTATCAATCGCACACCGCGTCAATTCACGAAAGGTGAGGCTGGGCAGCGGCGCAAGCTCGTCTTAGAGTTGCGCGTCCTGGCCGATGTGGGATTGCTTGGCTCGCCCAACGCTGGCAAGTCGACGCTTATACGTGCAGTGTCGAATGCTCGTCCGAAAGTGGCGGACTATCCATTTACCACGTTGCATCCGCACCTTGGCGTGGTTCGCGTCGGCCCCGAGCAAAGCTTTGTGATTGCCGATGTTCCAGGCTTGATCGAAGGCGCTGCTGACGGGGCAGGTCTGGGCCACCAGTTCTTGCGCCATCTCAGTAGAACGGATGTCTTGCTGCATGTGCTCGATTGTGTGCCCCCAAATGGGGAAGATCCGGTGCACGGTGCACGCTCGATCGCTGCCGAACTGCGTAGGTATGACGAGAAGCTGTATCGAAAGCCGCGCTGGTTCGTGTTGAACAAGATAGATTTGGTGCCGGTAGAAGAGCGCGATGGCTTGTTAAAAGAATTTCGACGGCGGATGCGGACCAAGGCGCCCCTTTTTGCTGTCTCCGCCGCCACGGGTGAAGGTTGTCGCGAACTGGTCTCCGCGCTTGCTACTTTTCTTTTTATGCGACGGCGGGAGCGTTCGAAGCAGGAAGATGACATCGACGCGCGCTTCAGCGAAATAGAAGCTGTCCAGGCCCGCACATGAGGTCACTTGTGGCCGCCGCACGCCGGGTGGTTGTCAAGATCGGCAGTAGTTCGGTAACGACGGAAGGACGCGGACTTGATCACACTGCGATCGACAGTTGGGCGCGCCAGGTCGCGGCGCTGCACGCAGGAGGCAAGCAGGTGGTGTTGGTGTCAAGCGGTGCGATCGCCGAGGGCATGCAACGCCTTGGCTGGAAGCGCCGCCCACACGAAATTCACGAGCTGCAGGCGGCCGCCGCGGTCGGACAAATGGGGCTGGCGCAGGTCTACGAAGCAAGCTTTCGCGCTCACGGGCTGCAGACTGCACAGGTGCTGTTGACGCATACGGATTTGACGGATCGTGCGCGCTATCTGAACGCGCGCTCGACGCTGTTCACTTTGCTCAAGTTGCGCGTGGTGCCGGTGATCAACGAAAACGACACTGTTGTCACTGATGAGATCAAGTTTGGCGACAACGACACGCTCGGCGCGCTGGTGGCCAACCTAGTTGAAGCCGATGCGCTGATCATTCTGACCGATCAACAGGGAATCTACTCGAGTGACCCGCGCCGCGATGCGAATGCGGCCGTCATCAGGGAAGCCATGGCCGGCGATCCATCACTCGAAGCCGTTGCCGGAGGCGCCGGAAGCCCCACCGCGCGCGGCGGCATGATTACCAAGGTGCTGGCAGCCAAGCGCGCCGCACGCAGCGGTGCGCACACCATCATCGCGGCGAGTTGCGAGCCGGATGTTTTGATTCGACTTGCCCAGGGCGAAGCGATCGGCTCGCAGCTGACAGCGGGTACCGCCGTGTTGACCGCACGCAAACAATGGCTGGCAGGCCATTTGCAATGCCGCGGACAAGTCACAATTGATGACGGCGCCGCGCGGGCGCTGACCGCGGCGGGAAAAAGCTTGCTGCCCATTGGCGTGATGGAAGTAAAAGGCGAATTCCAACGCGGTGATGTCGTGGCGTGTTTCGACTCCCTAGGGCGCGAGATCGCACGCGGGCTCGCAAACTATTCGAGCGCGCAAAGTCGGCTGATTGCCCGCAGGCCGACGGCGGAGATCGAGAGTGTTCTGGGCTTCATCGAAGAGCCCGAGCTGATCCACCGCGACAATCTGGTCCTCACCTAATGCTTTGCCATCGCTCGAGTAGCGATCAGGCGGCCTCGCTCGGCGGCTCGCCGGCGGCCATCCCGCCGACCATCGTCGAAGGTTTTTCGAGAGCGGCTGGGCGGGCGCGCAACGGCTTGGTTTGCCCGCGGACGGGTTTAAACACGAAGCGCGACAACTCCAGCAACGCCTGCTGGTAGACCTCTCGCTTGAACTCTATCACCGCATCCAGTGGCACCCAGTAGTCGTGCCAACGCCAGGCGTCAAATTCCGGATGAGCGCTAGCACGCAGCCGAACGTCGCAGTCGCGTGCGGTCAGTCGAAGCAGAAACCATATCTGCTTCTGGCCGCGATAGTTGCCGCGCAACTCGCGCCGAATCCACTGGTCAGGCACGTCGTAACGCAGCCACTCGCGCGTTCGGCCGACGAGCTTCACGTGCTCTTCGCCTAACCCGATTTCTTCGCCAAGCTCGCGATACATCGCTTGCTCCGGCGATTCGCCGTACTTGATCCCACCCTGCGGGAACTGCCACGAATGCTGTTTGACGCGCTTACCCCAGAAGACCTCGTTGCGACAGTTAAGCAGGATGATGCCGACGTTCGGGCGATACCCGTCCTTGTCCAGCATGCCAACCTCTGAACCTTTACTATTTGTTTGATTATAGGGACAGATTTGCTTTTTCTGACACCGTAGCCACGCGATGCGCGCGCGCCAATTTTTCATTTCCACGCTTAAGGAATTGCCCGCCGATGCCGAGGTGCTCAGCCATTCGCTGATGCTGCGCGCCGGCATGATCCGACGCCTGGCAGCCGGCATCTACACGTACATGCCGCTCGCGCTGCGCTCGATTCGCAAGATCGAGATGATCATTCGCGAAGAGATGAACCGTGCGGGCGCAATCGAATTGCTGATGCCGGTCGTGCAGCCGGCCGAGCTGTGGATGGAGTCGGGACGCTGGCAGAAAATGGGACCCGAGATGCTGCGGCTTAAAGACCGGCACGAGCGCGACTTCATCGTGCAGCCAACCAGCGAGGAAGTGATTGCCGATATCGTGCGCGAGTTGATTGGCAGCTACAAGCAGCTTCCGGTCAACTTCTATCACATTCAGACGAAGTTTCGCGACGAACGACGCCCGCGTTTCGGTGTGATGCGTGGGCGCGAGTTCACGATGAAGGATGCTTACTCGTTTGATCGCGACGAAAGCGGTGCGCGCACGAGTTACCAGGCGATGTTCGACGCCTACATTCGAATTTTTACGCGCATGGGTCTGAAGTTTCGCGCGGTGGCTGCCGACACCGGCAACATCGGCGGAAATGCGAGTCACGAATTTCAGGTGATTGCCGACACCGGCGAAGACGCGATTGCGTATTGCCCGACAAGCGATTACGCGGCGAATGTAGAGATGGCCGAAGGATTGCCGCTGATACCCCTGCGCGCCAAGCCGGCGGAAGCGCTTCGCAAGACGCCGACGCCAGGCAAAGAGAAGTGCGAAGACGTCGCGCAGTTGCTAAGCATTCCCCTGGCGCAGACGGTGAAGTCGATCGTGCTTGCGGTCGACGATCCGGAAGGCGCGGTAAGCATCTGGCTGGTGCTGATCCGCGGCGACCACGAGTTAAACGAGATCAAGGCCGGCAAAGTGCCTGGCTTAAAGGGTGGATTTCGCTTTGCGACCGAAGCGGAAATCCTGCAACACTTCGGCTGTAAGCCGGGTTACCTCGGTCCGATCGGCACCTTGAAGCCGGTCATGATTGTGGCCGATCGGACCGTCGCTCACATGAGCGATTTCGTCAGCGGTGCGAATGAACAAGACTTCCACTACACGGGCGTCAACTGGGGCCGTGATCTTCCCGAACCGATTGTGGCCGACGTGCGCAGTGTGGTCGCAGGCGATCCTTCGCCCGATGGAAAAGGAGTGCTTGCGATTCAGCGCGGCATCGAGGTCGGGCATGTGTTTTCAGGACTTCCCTATACGCAAAGCATGAATGTTCGCTACACAGACGAGGCGGGGAAATCGCAGTCGATGCTGATGGGAAGCTACGGCATCGGCGTAACGCGCCTGCTCGGCGCCGCGATCGAACAGAACCATGATGACAAAGGCATCGTGTGGCCCGAGGCCATTGCGCCCTTTGCGGTCGTCATTACGCCGATTGGATACGGCAAGTCGAAGCAAGTGAGGCAGGTCGCCGAGCAGCTGCACGCGGAGCTACAAACGGCGGGTGTCGACGTGCTGCTCGACGATCGAGACGAGCGGCCGGGTGTGATGTTTGCGGAAATGGAGCTGATCGGTATTCCGCACCGAATCACCGTTGGGGAGCGTGGCCTGAAGGAGGGAAAGGTCGAGTACACCGATCGCCGCTCGCTGCAAACAACATCGATTTCCATTTCTGACGCGTTTACTTTGGTTCGACAGAAATTGGCGAACGTTGATGCGTGCGACTGACGTTTCGCGCCGAAATCTATTGATCGCAGGCAGCGCGGGCGTCGCGGTACCTCTGCTGCTGCCGTTTGCGGCGAAGGCCGGTGCCCAGCAATACGAGCCAATGGCCGACGCGGTGCGCGTTGCACTAGCGGCACAAATCGCTGATACGCGCCCGCCAGCTCGACGCATCGACAAGATCGATGAGCGCATCGCGTATCTCGCATGGGTGGGCGAGATGTCGGAGCGGCTAGGTAACAAAGTCGGCGACTATGCTGCGCGCGTCGAGTTCCTTAAAACGCTCGATTACGAGGCCAAACGAGCCGGGCTGGATCGGCAACTTGTACTGTCGCTGATCCAGATTGAAAGCAACTTTCGCAAGTACGCCATCTCGATTGCAGGCGCACGCGGGCTGATGCAAGTAATGCCCTTTTGGACACGCGTCATCGGAGACGGTGAATCGCGCCACCTTTTTTCGATGCGTACCAACCTGCGCTACGGCACCGTGATTCTGCGCCACTACCTCGATATCGAGCGTGGAGATTTATTCATGGCACTCGGCCGCTACAACGGTAGCCGCGGGCGCGCAGCCTATCCAGACTCGATCCTGGCTGCTTGGAAAAATCGCTGGGCATACGAGCCGAAGCCAAGTGAGCAGGCAGCGCCAAATTCGAGAGTTGGGTGATGCTGACTGCTATTTAAGGTGCTGCGTCGATCTTTGAAGCGGCGATCAAACAACCAACCCGTTAACGCGGCATCCCCGGTATGCCTTTCAGCGCGCCCAAGCCTCGCATTATCTTCGCCAGCCCGCCCTTTTTCATCTGCTTCATCATCATCTGCATCTGATCGAACTGCTTCAGCATCCGGTTGACCTCCTGCACTGGGACACCGGCACCGGCGGCAATGCGCCGTTTGCGGGACGCTTTGATCAGCTCGGGTTTCGCGCGTTCGACGGCGGTCATTGAATTGATGATGCCTTCGGTGCGGCGGATTTGCTTCTCCTGCGCCTCCGCGTCTACCTGACCGGCTGCCTCTGCGAGCTGCGCCGGCAGCTTGTCGAGCATGCTCGATAGCCCGCCCATCTTTCGCATCTGCGCAATCTGCTCCTTGAAATCATTCAAGTCGAAGCGCTCGCCCGATTGCATACGCTTGGCAAACTTCTGCGCGCTGGCCTGATCGACGGATTTCTTGACGTCCTCGACCAGCGAGACGATGTCGCCCATCCCCAAGATGCGGCTTGCCATTCGATCGGCCGCGAACGGCTCCAGCCCATCGAGCTTTTCACCGACGCCGACGAATTTGATCGGCTTGCCTGTCACATGTCGAA
>DATLMT010000288.1:0-4889 GCA_035537135.1 Burkholderiaceae bacterium
CAGTGCGCTCACATCTGACGGTGTCAGAACGCGGCCGCATGATGCTGGTGCCGATCGAAGATGTGGTCTACCTGCGCGCCGAATTGAAATACGTGACCATCAAAACCCGCACGCGAGAATTTCTGACTGAGGAATCGCTGACGGCACTTGAAGCCGAATTCGGCGATCGCTTCGTCCGCATTCACCGCAATGCGCTGGTCGCACGCAGTGGCATTCTCGGTTTTCAGCGTGTGCGTGGCACGGTCGACGAAGGCGGTGACTCCTCCGAGGGGCATTGGGAAGTATTGCTGAAAGAAGCAGTCGAGCGGCTACCGATCAGCCGCCGCCAGTGGCCCACCGTTAAGGCCGCTGCCAAGAGTTAACACCGCTGCCAACAGTTAAATACCGCAGCGCTGCTAGACTGAGCGCACCTGCTTTACCCGATTCCCACGGAATATGCTTCGATGAACGCGCCGGCGCGCGTCGTGATTGCGACGCGAAAAAGTCCGCTGGCGTTATGGCAAGCCGAGCACGTGCGCGCGCTGTTGTCGCATCGACATTCCGGTTTGCAGGTGGACCTGCTCGGCATGACCACCATGGGCGATCGCATTCTGGATCGTCCGCTGTCCCAGGAGGGCGGCAAAGGCCTGTTTGTCAAGGAGCTGGAGCTCGCCTTGCTTGACGGTCGCGCGCATCTGGCCGTGCATTCGCTGAAAGACGTGCCGATGCATCTCGAGAGCGAATTCACGCTCGCAGCAGTCCTCAAGCGCGACGATCCACGTGACTGCATGGTGTCGAACTGTTACGCCGCGCTTGAAGACATGCCGGCGGGCACACGCATCGGAACGTCGAGCTTGCGGCGCGAGCTGATGTTGCGCGCGCGTTTTCCGCAACTTGCGATCAGTCCGATTCGCGGTAACGTGGGTACCCGACTTGCAAAACTGGACAAGGGTGAGTTCGATGCGCTGGTGCTCGCGGCCGCAGGGTTAAAGCGCCTCGGGTTTGCTGCGCGCATACGGCAGATCATCGCAACGGATGTCTCGTTGCCCGCACCCGGCCAGGGCGCGCTGGGAATCGAGATCAAGAGCGCTGATGTCGAGACGGCAACGCTGCTTGCCCCGTTCAACGATGACGCAGCGCGCGCGGCGACGGCGGCCGAGCGCGGAGTATCACGCGGCCTCGCTGGTAGCTGTCAGGTGCCTTTGGCCGCGTATGCCGAAGTTGAAGGCGTTGCATTGCGGTTGCGAGCATTGGTCGGCGATGCGAAGACCGGTGTTTATGTGGAGACCGAGGCTCACGGCTTGATATCTGATCCTGAATCCCTCGCCGTTCGCGTCGTCGAGCAGTTGACTGCACAGGGCGCGTTAAAGCTACTGGGCTCGGCTTAGCAGCCAGCGCCGCAATGATCGTTCTCGTTACGAGGCCGGCGAGTGCAGGCCAGCGTCTGTTCGAGCGGGTCGTGGACCAGGGGCACCCGGTCTTGTGGTGGCCGGCGTTCGACATCGGCACCGCGCCCGATGTGAAACTTGCAAGCGCGATGCTGGCGCAGCTCGAGAAATACGATCTCGCGATATTTGTCAGTGTCCACGCTGTCCGCGCCGCGCAGCCGCTATTAACTGGGGTCTGGCCCACGGGCACGATGATTGGGGCCGTCGGCGCCGCGACGCGCGCTGCGGTCGAATCTTCGTTCAATATGGCGTCGAGCCAAGTGGTCGCTGGGCCGGACGGTGCCCGGCAGTCAGGATCGGAAGCTTTCTGGACTGCTTGGCAAGCGACAAATCAGCGCGCGCAGCGAGTGCTGATCCTGCGCGCTGAAGGCGGCCGCGATTGGCTCGCCGAGCGTTTCGCAGAGCAGGGTGCGAAGGTCGATGCCGTCGCGGTGTATTCGCGCCGCGTGCGTTGTCCGTCATCCGACGAGTTGCAGCGCTTGCATCAGCTGGCAATGGCCGACGAGCAGCCCGTAACCATTTTTACTAGTACCGAAGCGGTTTCGGCCCTCGACCGCCAAATCGAACCAGTGGTGCAAGCCTGGCTGCGCCAGGGAGTCGCGATCGCCAGCCACCCGCGGATTGCTGCACAGCTGTCGTCCAGCGGCTACGTGCGTGTGTTGAACGCCACATTCGACGACGATTCGATCCTTGCCCAGCTAGAATCAATCGGCAGCAAGCCGCAGGCAGCAACGTAGCAATTGAGCTTTGCCATCCTACGAGCTACGAGCGCTGCTCGTGGCATGCGAATGACTTGCCGACCGATTGATCGCCCTGATTGCCTTGAGCGCCGACGTGGCAGAAGAACCGCTGCAACCCTTGCCCCCGCCCGTACCAAGTGCGGCCGAAGGCTCACTCGCTGCAGTGCCTTCATTCGAGGTCAATCATCGCGCCTTATTCTGGGTTGCAATGATCGCGCTCGCCGTGGCTGTGTTCGCAGCCGGGTATTCGTATCGGCAGCTCGCTAACGTCCAGCGCGAGTCCGCTCGCCGCTTTGCCGAGCTGCAGCAAGCGGTGACTACGGCAAATGACACCGCGACTCGGGCCGACGCAGAGGCGCGCGCAGCTCGCCAACAAGCCGGCGTCGTAGAAGCGCGACTGGCCGAGGAGCAAGGCCAGCGCGAGGCGCTCGAGCAGCTGTATTCGG
Source organism: Burkholderiaceae bacterium (assembly GCA_035537135.1). Taxonomy (GTDB): domain Bacteria; phylum Pseudomonadota; class Gammaproteobacteria; order Burkholderiales; family Burkholderiaceae_F; genus JACCZX01. Next base: position 2,614 of record DATLMT010000288.1, read on the forward strand.
ATCTATCACGCGGACGCGATGACGCCGTGCTAGTCGAAGTCGAGCGCCTGATTACCGTGGCGGCGCAAGAGCTGCAGTTGAGCGGCAATGTCGCCACTGCGTTGGCCGCGTTGCAGACAGCCGACGTGCGGCTTTCGCGCTCTGACAATGCGCGCTTTGTGCCGCTACGGCGTGTGCTCGCGCGCGATATCGAGCGCCTCAAGGCGGCACCTGCGGTCGACTTCACCGGCATTGCGCTGAAGCTCGATCAACTCGCATCGTCGGTCGATAGCTGGCCGCTGCTGTCGGCCGTTGCTGTGGCATCCCCCACATCACCCGCAACAGTTTCGGATGCCACGCCACTGGCATCGGCATCGGGATGGTGGCAGCGCCAATGGCGCGCTTTGCAAGGGGAGCTCGGCGAATATCGCGATTTAATTCGCATTCGTCATGTCGATTCGCCCGAATCGGTGCTGCTCGATGCCCAACAGCAAACACTGGTGCGGCAGCAATTGCGATTGCGGCTGCTGAACGCACGGCAGGCGCTGCTGGCGCGCAACGATCGGCTTTTTCGCGCTGATCTTGCGGAAGCGCAGGTGTTAATGGCGCGCTACATAGATACCCGATCGTCGCCGGCGGCGGGTGCTTTGGCACTGATTAAGCAGCTTGCGTCCACTGCGTTGTCGGTCGAGCTGCCGACGATAGGCGACAGCATGGCGGCTATTCGCGCGGTGCGCGTCACGCCGCTTGCGCCTGGCCGCTAGCGGAAAGCATCATGCGTTGGCTGAGCTCGGCATTACTGCTGGCGCTGCTTGCGGCGCTCACGGCGCTTTTTCTAAAAACCAATCTGGGCAACGTTGCACTGTTCGTGCCGCCATATCGCATTGACCTGTCAATCAACCTCGCGCTTCTTGCACTGGTCTTGCTTCTGAGCGCCGTCTACTGGACCGCGCGCGTGGTGCAGAAAATGGCGGACTTCCCCGAACAGGTACGGCTCTATCGCGCGCGGCGTGAAGAGATTGGCGGTAACCGCGCCCTGATCGAGTCAATCAAGAATTTTCTGGAGGGCCGCTTCGCTCGCGCCGAAAAATCGGCGCGAGCCGCGCAATCCACGAGCTCGACGGCCGGCATCGCCGCATTGGTCGGAGCGCGCTCTGCGCACCGGATGCAGGAGTACGCGCGGCGCGACGAATGGCTCGACCTCGCCGGGCTCGACGCCGAACTCGAAACAGCGCGGCTGGTGGCAAGTGCCGAGATGTTGACCGAGCAACGCCAGAACGACGCGGCGTTGTCAGCGCTTGGCCGACTGCAGGGCGAAGGCCGACGCCACATACATGCGATGCGAATTTCGCTGAGTGCCAACTTGCAGTCGGAGCGCTGGGATGACGCATTGAAGGCGGTGCGATTGCTCGAGAAGAGAAATGCGCTGCATCCGGTGTTGGCGCGCAAGCTCAAGTGCACGATCTATCGCGAGCTGTTGCAGGCGCAACGCACTGATCCGGCAGCGCTAGAAGCACTATGGCGAACGGTGCCTGAAGCGGATCGGCAATCACCCGACATTGCGCTCGAAGCCGCGCGTTTGTTTAATGAGCCCGACTCCGGGCTTGGTGCGCTTGCCGTGGAAGCGGTCGAGGCAGCGCTGCATCGGCCGCCTTTGGAATGGGATGATTCAGCGCCGGCACTTCTCGAGGAATACGGGCGTGCGCGTACGTCCGTGCCGCGTAATCAGCTCGAGCGCGTCGAAACTTGGATTAAGGACGCGCCGACAGCGGGGCCGATTCGCGCCGCTTTGCTGTACGCCGCTGGAATGATTTGTCTGCGCCAGCAACTGTGGGGAAAGTCGAAAGCGTATTTGCTTGAAAGCTTGGCCGCTTCCAAGGAGGCGCAGACGCTGCTTGCGCTGGCGCGCCTGGCCGATACCATCGGTGACGAGCGCGAGGCGGCTTCATACTTTAAAGAGGCCGCGGTCGCCTTTGCGGGCCCGGCGAAGCTGGCGTCTGATTCGGCGCCGTTACGTACCGCTCAGAGCTGATCGCGCTGCTTGACACGCTTGAAACGCGCTCCATACTTGCGCGCCCCGCTGCTTGAACGTGCCAGGAGACACCATGAAATTCGCTTCACTTCCCGCGCTGGTCGCAGCGTTTGCCTACGGCGGACTGATGCCGGCCATCGCGCAGACGACGATCAAGCTCGGTTACGCAACTTCGCCGACGTCGCACTACGGGGTCGGTTCAAACGCATTTTGCGAAGAAGTCGAAAAGCGCACCAGTGGACGATACAAGTGCCAGCAGTTTCCC
>DATLMT010000289.1:0-23462 GCA_035537135.1 Burkholderiaceae bacterium
CGTCCGCGAGAATCACTGCAAATGGTTCATCGCCGACGATGCTTTCAGCACAGAGCACAGCGTGTCCCAACCCGAGAGGCTCGGATTGACGGGTATATACGAAGCTTTCGGTATCGGGCGAAATGTTGCGCACGACTTCGAGCAGTTCGAACTTGCCCTTCGCTGCGAGCTCCGCTTCGAGCTCAGGTGCACGATCAAAGTGGTCTGCAATTGATCGCTTGCTGCGCCCGGTAATGAATATCATCTGCGTAATGCCCGCGCTAGCCGCCTCTTCCACCGCATATTGAATCAGCGGCTTGTCGACAATGGGCAGCATTTCCTTCGGCATCGCCTTCGTGGCCGGCAGAAACCGCGTGCCTAGTCCCGCGACCGGAAAGACTGCTTTTCGAACGGGCTTCATTGCTGCTCCGCGCCTTTAATGAGTTCGTATCAACAACGCATGCTAACAAGCGGACCAAATCACTGATGGCAACGTATGCAATCGGCGATCTGCAAGGCTGTTTGTCGAGCTTCCGGCAACTATCCACACAGCTGCCGGCCGCGAAGCGCTACATCTTCGTTGGCGACCTTGTCAATCGAGGTTTCGAATCGCTGGCAACACTGCGGTATGTCAAGGCGCGCGTCGAGCATGGCCAGGCGGTCGCCATACTCGGCAATCACGATTTGCATCTACTCGCGGCCGCCGCCGGGACCCGGCCGCTAAAGGACGGCGACACGCTGCGTGAAGTGCTGGACGCACCGGATCGTGAAGAGCTGCTTGCGTGGGTGCGCCGCCAGCCGCTTGCGCATTTCGAAGAGGGCATGCTGTTCGTTCACGCGGGCGTATTGCCTCAGTGGACGGTCGAGCAGACTTTGGCGCTGGCTGGTGAGGTGCACCGCTCGTTGGCGATCGACGGCAGCGCATTTTTGCGGCACATGTACGGCGATGAGCCGCGCCGGTGGAGCGACGATCTGACCGGCAACGATCGGCTGCGCTGTGCGGTCAATGCGCTGACGCGCTTGCGGGTGTTGTCGGCCGACGGAACGATGAACCTTAAGCACAAGGATCGAGCAAGCAAGGCGACGCATGGCGACATGCCATGGTTCGACCATCCGCAGCGCGCCACACGAAACACGACGATCGTATTCGGCCATTGGTCTACAGAAGGCCTGGTCGCACGATCGAACGTGATCGGGCTCGACAGCGGCTGCGTGTGGGGCGGCAAGCTCACTGCGATGCGGCTGCACGATCGAGCGCTTTTTCAGCGCGACTGCCTGGTGTCTCAAACCGCGGAGGAGTCGTGAGCAAAGACGGCCGCCTCGCCCGTGCCCAAGTGTTTGGCAATCGCGGTCCGCGCCGCGCGAGCGATCGCGTGTCGGTCCATGGCATCTTTCGCAATCGGTGCAAGTACGGCGACTTCGACGACCAGATTGTCGGCCAGCAGCACCTGCGCCAGGGACGTCAGCAAACCCATTTCACCAATGAAGGCTGCCGCGGACGAGCGCTTGCCCCGCTCGGTATAGCGAATCGCGATCGGCCATATTGCCGCATCAACGTCCAGCGCAGGCGCGATTACGTTTGAGTGAAACGGCAGCAGCACACTGCCGTCGGTCGTCGTCCCTTCTGCAAATACGACAATTGTCTCGCCGAGCTTCAAATGCTCGCGCACTGTCTTGTTCATTGCCGCCACTGCGTGCCTCCGCCCGCGCTCGATATACAGCGTTCCGCTGCGCGACACCAATATGCCGAGCAATGGCCACTTACCAATCTCGGCCTTAGCGATAAAGCGGCTTGGAAGCACCGCATTGATTGCGAAAATGTCCATCCACGACACGTGATTAGCCAATGCCAGGCGGCCTGGCGTCAGCGGATCGATGCCGTCGCGCTGCAGGTTAGGATCGATCGGCGGGCTGACTGCCGTTACGCGAGCGCCGGTCAGCGATATCAGCACGCGCGACCACACACGCTTGATGCGGTTGCGCGCGACCTGTCCCGCGAAAGGAAATATCACGAGCACAATGGCGACGCCGAGAATCACATGCGCTGAAAACATCACCGCGCGAAACGGCGCCAGCAACCACCGCATCAGGACGCCGCTTCGTACCGAACCTCGCCGCCGACCAGCGTGTAGCGGACCTTCCCCTCTAACTCGTATCCCGCAAACGGCGTGTTCTTGCCGGCGCTGACCAACGTTTCGTTTCCGACCACCCAATGCGCCGCAGGATCGAAAACCACCACATCTGCCTTTGCACCTTCCGTCAGCCGCCCTTTCGCTGAGCCTTTGCCAAGAATCGCAGCGGGACCGCTGGTGATTTTCGCCAACGCCTGAACTAACGGCACATTGTTCTCGGTTGCCCACTTCAGCGCCAAGGGCAGCAGTGTCTCGAGCGCGGTGGCACCGGGCTCCGCTTCGCCGAAAGGCAACAGCTTGTCGTCCTCGCCGATCGGTGCGTGGTCCGAGCAAATGATGTCGATCGTGCCGTCAGCCAACCCGGCCACGATCGCATCGCGGTCGCGAGCTCCGCGTAATGGGGGATCGAGGCGAAAACTGGGATCGAAGTAGCCGATGTCAACGTCGATCAGGTGCACTTGATGAATCGCGACGTCGGCGGTGACGGCAAGACCATCTCGCTTAGCCCGGCGCACAAGCTCGATACCATCGCTCGATGACAAGCGGCAGATGTGCACTTGCGCGCCGGTAGCACGCTGCAGCTCAAAGATCGTGTGCAGCGCGACGGTCTCGGCAACGACCGGCACCGACGGCAGCCCCAGCCGTCCCGCGAATGCACCGGCACCTGCCACTCCGGTGCCCGCCAGCGTGTCTTCGACGGGCCGCAGCCAGACCGGCAGCTCAAACGTCTTTGCATATCGCATCGCCTGCAATAGCACCGAGTTGTCGTGCGGCAGGCTGCGCGTCTGCATGAACGCCACGCAACCAGCCTCGGACAGCGTCTTCATCTCAGCCAGCGCTTCGCCTTTCAACTCCGCCGTCAGAGCGCCCAGCGGATACGTTCGCGCGCCGGCCGATTCGCGCGAGCGCTGGCGGAGCATCCGCACCAGGCCCGGCTCGTCGAGCGGCGGATCAGTGTCGGGCGGGCACACGACGCTGGTAACGCCTCCCGCGAGTGCTGCCTTCATCTCGATCTTCAGCGCGCCTTCGTGTCCCGGCTCGCCGAGGCGCGCGCATAGATCGACCAAGCCCGGCGCGACGATCAGGCCCTTCGCATCGAGCGTTCGATCGATCTTGAAGCGCTCCGGCGCGCGGCCGATCGCGGCAATTTGCCCATTCGCGGTGTAGACGTTGGCCGCCTTATCGAATCCAGCGGCCGGATCAATCACACGCCCATTGACGATCGCAATGTTCATTGCATGCTGGCCGACGACGAGACAATCGACAGTACCGCCATGCGGATAGCGATGCCGAACGTCACCTGCGGCAGGATCACGCTGGCGGCACCGTCGGCCACGTGAGAGTCGATTTCAACTCCGCGATTCATCGGCCCGGGGTGCATCACGATCGCATCGGGTTTTGCGAGCGCGAGTTTCTTCGCGGTCAATCCGTAATTGGCGAAATACTCCGCCGCCGACGGCAACAGAGCGCCCCGCATGCGCTCGCTCTGCAGCCGCAACATGATGATCACGTCGGCATCGCGAATGCCCTCGTCAAACTTGGTGCACACGCGCACGCCCAGCTGTTCGAGCCCTGCGGGCAATAGTGTCAGCGGTCCGACCGCGCGCACCTCGGGCACGCCAAGGGTGGTCAGCGCATGGATGTCCGAGCGCGCGACGCGTGAATGCAAAATATCGCCAACCACCGCCACAACTAGATTGTTGAAGTCTTTTTTGTAATGGCGAATCGTGTACGCATCGAGCAGGCCCTGCGTCGGATGCGCGTGTCGCCCGTCGCCGGCGTTGATCACGTGAATGTATGGGGCGTGCGAGCTGGTATGACGCGCAATCAGATAGGGCGCACCGCTGGTGGCGTGGCGCACCACAAACATATCGGCCTGCATCGCCGTCAAATTGTTGATCGTGTCGAGCAGCGACTCGCCTTTGGCTGCACTCGAACGCACGATGTCAAGATTGAACACGTCGGCCGACAATCGACGAGCCGCGATCTCGAAGGTCGTGCGAGTGCGCGTGCTGTTTTCGAAGAACAGGTTAAAAACGCTCTTGCCGCGTAGCAGCGGCACGCTTTTTACTTCGCGCTCGGCAATATTGATGAAGCTATCCGCCGTGCTCAGGATGCGCTCGATCACGGCGCGCGGCAATCCTTCTATAGCGAGCAGATGGTGCAACTGACCATCGCCGTTAAGCTGCGGATTCCGGCTCCGATTACTCGTCACCGCGCGTTTCCATCGTCAGGTGCAACCGGTCGTCATCATCGCGCGTCAGCACCACACTGACCGACGCCGGCAGCTCGATCGTTGCACCGACGATGCTAGCCGCGACGGGTAGCTCGCGGCCGCCGCGATCGATCAGCACCGCCAGGTCGATCGCCGCTGGCCTCCCGTAATCAAAAATCTCGTTCATCGCGGCTCGCACTGTGCGCCCGGTGTTCAGCACGTCGTCGACCAGCAGGATGTGGCTCCCCGCCACGTCAAACGCAATCTGCGACGGCCGCACCGCAGGTTTTAGTCCCGATTGGTCGAAGTCGTCGCGATAGAACGAAACATCAAGAATGCCCACGGGCGATTCAACATTGAGCTCTCGCTTCAGCCTCTCAGCAAGCCAAACGCCGCCCGTGTGCACGCCCACCAGGCTCAGCGGCTTCTCGACGTAATGCTCTCGCGCGCGGCGGGCGAGCTGCCGGTAAATCGCCTCGGCGTCCAGCTCAAGCATTGCGCGCGCCGTCGAGCCACTGCTGAAGAATCACTGCGGCGGCCGCCGCATCGATATCGGCTTCGTGCCTTACCACCGCAGAGCTGTAGCGCTCATCGACGCGTGCGACAGGCAGGCGATAACGACCTTCGAGCTGGCGCGCGAAGCGCTCGCACCGCACCGTCATCGCGTGCGGAGTGTCATCGGGGTAACGCGGGATTCCAACCGCCAGTTCTGCCGGCTTCCATTCATCAATCAAGACACCAAGTGTCTGCCATTGATCGTCGCGCGCCTCGATCGTCATCAAAGGTCGCGCATGGCGGGTCACGCGGTTGCCGATCGCTACGCCGATGCGGCGTGTGCCGAAGTCGAACCCCAGCACGACACCGTCGATCATCGGGCTTGCCGAGAAAACGGAAAAGAGGCGGTTAAGGGAGCGGGAGGTTGCATGACCTGGGAGGTCACGCATGACCCGCATGCCCCGTCAGCTGCGAGCTCCTGACGCCGAGCAACTTGAGCGCAGCGTCGTACTTATCGCCCGCGGGCACATCGAAAATAATCTGCGGAGCGGCGTTGACCGTCAGCCATGCGTTCTGCGCGATCTCGCTTTCAAGCTGGCCGGCACCCCATCCCGAATATCCGAGCGTCACAAGTACTTTATCGGGGCCACTACCCTCGGCGATTGCTTCCAGCACGTCCTTGGACGTTGTCAGCGAGATCTCGTCCGAAATCGCCAGTGTCGAGCTGAAATTGGAGCTGGAGCCATGCAGCACAAAACCGCGCTCGGTCTGCACCGGTCCGCCAAAGTACACGGGATCATCCTTGCGCGGCGCAATCTCGAGCTTGAGATCGACACGATCAAACAGCTTGCCGAGCGTCAAATCGGTCGGCCGGTTTATTACCAGCCCGAGTGCACCGCGATCGCTGTGATCGCAGACGTATACAACCGAACGTTCAAAATTGGTGTCCGCCATCGCGGGCATCGCGATCAGGAACTGGTGCTTCAGGTCCATCGGGCTATGGACCTTCGGTTCGCTGGGCATGAGGACGGATTGTAAACGTCCGCGGCCTTCGCGCACAGCTCCAGCTAGCTCGTAACGCGCTCCGCCAAGTATTGCTTAATAAACTTCAGCAGCTCGTCTTCCTGATACGGCTTGCCTAGATACTCGTTGACCCCCAGCTCGATCGCCATGCTGCGGTGTTTCTCGGCTGTCCTTGAGGTGATCATGATGATCGGGATCGATGCGGTCTGGGCGTTGCCGCGCACGTTGCGAGTCAGATCGTAGCCATCCATGCGAGGCATTTCGATATCGACCAGCATGATGTCGGGCTTCGTGTCTTGTAACTGCCGCAACGCATCGACACCGTCTTTCGCCAGCAAAACCGTATAGCCCTGCCGCTCCAACAAGCGCTGCGTGACGCGGCGCACCGTCAGCGAGTCGTCGACCACCATGATTGTCGGTACCGTCGACGTCGAAAGCTCCATCACGTGATCGATGCGCTTTTGTGCCGCCTTCGCCTCGTCGCGCGCATCTGGAGCAACGTCGAACACTGCAGGTGGCTCCGGAGCGCGCGTGATCAACTGCACCGGGTTGATGATCAATACGATCTCACCATTACCGAGGATCGTCGCACCGAGGATGCCGGCCAACCGCGCGACCTGTACGCCGACGCTTTTCACGACCACTTCCTGATTGCTCGACACCTCATCGACCGCGATTGCGAGCCGGTCGTCACCCGAGCGCAGCAGCACCACCGGTGTTTGGCGCGCCAAGTGTGGCGTCGTTTCTTCGCCGAGCAGTTGAGTCAACGGCCGCAGCACGATGCTGCCCACGGGCGGAATTTCGATGATTCCGTCGGTCAGCGCTGCCAGCAGCACGGACGGGCGGTAGCGGCGCACCTGTTCGACCATGCCGGCCGGAATCGCATAGCGCCGCCCACCGATGCCGACCAGCACCACTTGCGCTATCGCTAACGTCATCGGCAGGTACAACGTGAAGCGCGTGCCGCGCCCGCTCTCACTCGAGATCGATATACGGCCGCCAAAGGACGCCAGCTCGGCGCGCACCACGTCCATCCCGACACCCCGGCCCGCCAATTCGGTTACTTCGCTTGCCGTTGTGAAGCCCGGCTGGAAAATCAACTCCATCAGTTCGCGATCGCTGAGCACCTGGTCGGCGGTGATCAATTCGCGCTCGACTGCTCGCGCCTGGATACGATCGAGATGCAATCCTCCGCCGTCATCGCTGATGACGACAATGATCTCATTGCCTTCCTGCCGCACATCGAGCATCAGCTCACCCGTTTCGGGCTTACCTGCGGCGCGCCGCCCGTCAGGCGTTTCCAATCCGTGGACGATCGCATTGCGAATCAGGTGCTCAAACGGACCCGCCATTTTTTCGAGCACGCCACGGTCCAGCTCGGTAGCCGCGCCGCGGATATCGAGGTTGACACGCTTGTCCAGCTCTTTCGCGACCTGCCGCGCAACGCGATACAGGCGCTCCGACACATTCGAAAACGGCACCAGCCGCACTCGCATCAACTGCTGCTGCAAGTCGCGCGTCAAGCGCGACTGCGATGTCAGATCAGTGTCGGCGCTTTGCAACCCTTTCAGCATGTTGCGTTGGACCATCGCCACGTCTTCCACCGATTCCGCCAGCATGCGCGTCAGCTCCTGCAGGCGCGTGTAGCGATCGAACTCGAGTGGATCGAAGTCGGCCGACTCGCGTGACAGCTTGTCGCCGCGCGCCTGAATCTGCGCATCGGCCTGAATCTCGACCTCGCGCAGCTGCGCGCGCAGCCGAGAGATGTTTTCTGTCAGGTCGGTGAGCGATCCTTTGATGGTTCCGACCTCGTTCTCGAGCTTAGAGCGCGCAATCGAAACCTCGCCCGCCTGATCGACCAGCTTATCGAGCACGTCCGACCGCACGCGGATAAACGTTGCCGTCTGCTGCGCTCCGGGTGCGGCCGCTGTCATCGTTGCGCTGACTTCGCCGATCGCAGAAATTGGAGTAACTACCGCCGGCTTCTGCTCGCCGCGCGTCTCGGCCTTGCTGTCTGCGCGCGCCGCGGCAATATCGATCACCGGCGCGCGGTGCGGCTCATCCTTGCTCGGCGGCGGTGTGTCAGCTGCAGGTGCACTCGCCACACTAGCGGCGGCCGGATTTTGCAGCTCGTCGTACAGCACCATTGCGTGGTCATACTGCGAATGCAGATCGTCGATGATGATCGGCGGCACGTCAGCGAGCTGCATGGCAGCCTCGATGCGTGTTTCCATCTCGTGCACCGCCTCACCGAGGCGCATCGCGCCCGCCATGCGTGCGCTGCCTTTGACCGTATGCAGCTTGCGCATCAGATCGCGCGCGAGCTCGCCATCATTTGGATTGGCCGCGAGGCCGCGCAGGTTGGTCGCTACTGACGGCAACAGCTCGGCGGCCTCCGTCAGAAAGATCTCCAACAATTCGGCGTCAAGCTCATCGTGCAGTCGCGGCGCTGCCGGTTGCTCTGCCTCGGCCGCCGCCTCTGCTGCGGCATCGGCGTCTGGGTCCTTTCGCGGGACCGCCCTGCGCTCGACAAACGGAGTGTTGGTTTGCGCGGGGGCCTCAGGAGCACGGTCCACTTTCTCTTCAACCGCAGGCGAATGGGCGCCCTCGGTCTGGTCGGCCTCGGCAATCGCTTCCGCGGGCTCAACGATTTGGAAGGTGTCGGGCTCCAGCACCTCATCATCCACAGTCGCATCGACTTGCACCAAGTGCAACGCGGCACCGCCGTGTGCATCGTCATGCAATGCGCTGTGCGCGCGGACGACCGACACCAGATCATGTAAAGCGCCCGCGTCAAGCGGCGCTTCGTCAGGATAAATGCCGGCGGCAAATTGGTGCAGCATGCCGCGCACGCGATCTGTCACGCGCTCGAGCGTGTCGAACTGCGTCGCCGTCAGCGCTAGATGGTGCCGTGGCCCCAGCATCGTCAGTGTGCGCATCAAGTCGTCGAGTGGCTCGGCGATCGAAACCACGGGCGCCAGTCCGACCGTCTTGGAGATACCTGACAGCGAATGCGCCCGCCGCATGATGTTCGGCGTGACACCGCGCGCGGGTTCGTAACGCCATTCTGCAATGTCATTGGCGAGTACGCGAATGCACTCGTCAGCTTCGGTCAGAAAGATAGAGTACAGCCCGTGACTGATCTCGAGCGGTCCAACGCGCTTGATGTCTTCGCTGCCGGATTCTTCAGCTGCCGGCCCGCGGCCGGATTCGACCGCCGGCGACGTTTTCGGCGTTTCGCCTTCGGGTGACGAGTCCGGCGGCACATGGGCCGCAGGCAATTCTTGTTCTGTGGCGGTTCCATCAACCAGATGCAAATTGCCGCCTGCCATATCGGCGGCAGGCACTGAGACATCTTCGTTTTCGCTTGGTACGGGCAGCGCGTCAATGACCACTGCCGGCGCGCTGCCCTCAGGCTTTGGGACAGCTGGCATCCCCGGTAATGCGTGCGCATACTCGAACGCGCCGCCTTCGCGCACGGCCTGCGCCGATCGCACGAGCGGTATCGGATCGGGCTCGGCCGCGGGGTTGCGCGCAATCTGGCTGATCCAGTCGCGAATGACGCGTTGTGCGCCGTCGGCAAGATCGAGCAGATCGTCGCTCGCCGCCCGCTCCTGAGCCAGCCAAAGATTGAAACATTGCTCGACGGCCCACGCACCTTCGCCCACCGTCTTGAAGCCGACCATGCGGCTCGAGCCTTTAAGCGTATGGAATGCGCGCCGAACTGTCGTCAGCGTCGCCTGATCGTCGCGTGTCGTGCGCAGCATCTCGAGCTGCTCGATGATGCTGTCGAGCACGTCTCGCGCTTCCTCGACAAAAATCTGACGCAGCTCGTTGTCGGCTGCCGCCTCGGATACCGGCATCGGCGCGGTGGGCTTCGGCGTTTCAGGCGCGCGCGCCGGCGCCAGCAACTGCTCGAGTTCGGTCGCGTCTTCGCGTCGATACGTTTCCTTCAATTGTTCCAGCAGCTGCGATGCACGCGCCGCGTTTTGCTTCAGCAGATCGTTGTCGAGCAAGTCGGCTTCGTTCGCGAGCGTAGGCAACAGGCGCTCCAGCTCCTCGATCGCACGCGCATCGCCAGCCACCTGCAGCAGCCGCGTGGCCTGCGCGTGCGCGGCCTCGAGCGTCTTGACCGCTGCAGACTCGACATTGTCCCCGCGCCGGGCGGGCAAACGAATGTCCACCGTGCGCGGCGCGATGAAGTCGTCGTCAGCCGGTGCTGTGACGGTGTCGGCGCCCTGCAGCTGGCCGAGGTCGGCGCTGAAGATTCCGGTCGCCGGGTCGTAGCGAAACATCCCGCGCGGGCGGTCGGCATCCTGGCCGACGCTCTCGACAAAAAATCCGATCGCACCAAGGTTCTGCGCGATGCGTCCGAAAGCATCGGGCTCCGGTGCGACGGTCGCATCGGCGAAGCGCGCAATGGATGCTTGCACGTTGCGCAGCGCTGCAACCGGCTCGTCGTAGCCCAGCAAGGACAGCACGCCGCAGACTTGGTCGAACATCGCCGTGGTCGCCGGCAGATCAGAACGCTCCAGCGGATTGCGGAAGAAGCGATCGAGACGTTGCTCGATGTCACGCAGCGTCGCCTGCGTTTCGGCGACCACCGTGCCCATCGTCAATCGATCCTGCGCGCGCCGCGCCAGCTCCGACATCCACGGACCTGCCTGAGGCAACGCCTGTCCGTTGCGCGCTTTCGCAAGCCGGTCAATGACCTGCAGCGCACGCCCCTCGTATTCAGCCTCGATCTGCGGCAGCTCTTCGACGCCGAGATCAATGAACAACAAGGCCGACGCGACTTCGAGCCCGACTGCTTCGCGCAAGTTCGGCGCCAGGCCGGCGAAGTCTTTGGTCACGCGGGTGATCGCTTCGATTGTTGCGACCAGCGGGCGTGCATGCAACTTGTGCGACGTCTCGCGCGCGAGAGCGATCTCATGCTCGAACTTTGAAGTCTCCGCAGCACCGGCGACGATCTGCCCCCACAGTTGCTTCGCCTGCACCAGCGCTTCTTTTAGCGCGCGCAGCGCATCGGCGTCGAGCGCGGTTAAGCTCGCGCGCTCGAAGTCGGCCGGTATCAGCGCATCAAGGCCGTACAAGCGTTTGACCTCGCCCACGCGCGGCAACGCACCTTCGGCGCGTCCGACGTAGTACAACGTGTCGACCATCAGGCGCTCGGCCACGGCACCGCCGCCCTCAATCATTCGACGCAGCTGCAGATTGAGCCGCGCTAGGACGCGCTTCAAATCGACGTCAACGGCAACCGCGCCCGCTTCGAGCGCTTCCAGCAGCCCGCGCGCTATCCACCAGAAACTGCGAGCCAAACCACGCTGCGGCATGTGCTCGAGATCGGACAGCGCTTCGCGCATGCGCTTGCGCGGCGCGGCGTCGTCCGAGTTACGCAGGAAGCCGAGCAGGCCCAACTCAAAGCGCGCACGACGGTCACGCAATTGCCGCGGCGTGAAGTTGCGCGCCTCTATTTGATGAAACGCAGGCCGGCGTGACAGATCGGGAAATACCAAATCGGCAGGATGCACTCGGCTAGCTTGATTCAGAAGCAGCACGTCGCGGTAGTACGGATAGAGCCTGATCGGCTGATTCGGTCGACCCGACAGCAGGCCCTCCAAGTAAGCCATCACGGCCGCTAGCGCAGTTTCGATCGTGCGAATCGGCGCCGGCGAGCATTCTTTTGGATCGGTTTCGAAGCGGCGCGTTAGATGCTCGATCGCTTCGGTCACCAGAGCGACGCCGCGTAGGTCGAGCAACTGCAGCGCGCCATTGGCCTGATGAATCTGGTTGCGTGCATTGCGAACCTGGTCAACGTCCTGCTTGTTCGCGACAAACGCTTTCAGCCCGTTGACCGATTCGGTTAACGAATTTCGAATCTCGTCGATGACCCACGCCAACGGCGCAATGTCGGGTGCGGCACCGACAAGTTGATTCGGATCGTGCTTTTCAGCCATGAATGTTTACCCGACGCGGAAGCGCGCCACCGATGCCTTCAATTCGCGAGCTAGCGTGGCGAGTTGGCCAATCGACTGCGCCGCCTGGCGCGTACCCTGCGATGTCTGTTCGGTCACCGTCAAGATTCTTTCGATCGAATGAGCGACACCACCGGCTGACTGCGCCTGGTCGTTAGTGGCCGACGCGATCTTTTCGACCTGATCGGTCAGTTGGCGCGAGACGCGACCGATGTCCGACAGCGCATTGCCCGCCGCATCCGACAGCTTCGCGCCCTCGACCACGCCCTGCGTGCTCTTTTCCATCGCCGCGACCGCGTCCTGCGTGTCGGTCTGAATCGTGCGAACCAGTGCGCCGATCTGCTTGGCGGCTTCCGCCGAGCGATCGGCCAGGCGCTGCACTTCTTCCGCGACGACCGAGAAACCGCGGCCGGCTTCACCGGCTGACGCCGCTTGAATAGCGGCGTTCAATGCAAGCACGTTGGTCTGCTCGGTGATGTCAGTGATCAGCTCGACGATCTCGCCAATCTCCTGCGACGATTCACCGAGTCGCTTGATGCGCTTCGCAGTTTCCTGAATCTGCTCGCGGATTTCATTCATGCCGCTGATCTGATTGAACACCGCGCGTTGCCCCCGCTCGGCGGCTTCGAGCGAAGCGCGCGCGACCTTGGCTGACTCACCCGCATTTTTCGAGACGTCGTTGATCTGCGACGCCATCTTCAAAACCTTGTCACCGGTATCCTTGATTTCCTGCGATTGCGCTTCAGAGGCGGTCAACAATCGCGTTGCGATATCGCGCGCCTGCGTTGATGCAGTATTCACCTGTTCTGCCGTGTTGTTGATGCGCCCCACCAGTCCACGCAATTCCTCGACCGTGTAGTTGACCGAGTCTGCGATGGCACCGGTGATGTCTTCCGATACAGTCGCCTGCACTGTCAAATTGCCGTCGGCGACTTCCTGCAACTCGTTCATCAGCCGCAAAATCGCAGCCTGATTCATGTCGTTGGTTTTCTTCGCGTCCTGCTCGAGACGCTCTGCTTGCATGCGTTGTACGTTGGCTTCCGAAGCGCGCTGCCGAGTGTCTTCCAGCAGCACCTTGAAAATCGCAAGGCCCGCCGTTAAAAACGCGCTGCCGAAAAGCACCAGCAATACGAAGTTCAGCAGACGCGCGCGTTGCGCGTTGCTGTAAAGCCCGCCGAGTTCCCCAACCTGCTGGCGCAGCATTTCGGAGTCGCGCAGGATGCCGAGCTCCGCCTCTTTGGCCTGCACAATCGCCTGCAGGCTGCCGAGCGCTCCTTCGATCGACTTCTGAAACTCGCCGTAGACCTTCAACAGCTCCTGCAGCCGCGTGCGCGCTTCATTATCAGTCACTGCGCCGATGCGCAACGCCTCGCTGCCCGACAGCAGCGCCTGCGTCAGATCGCGAAACTGATTGATGTCCCGCCCAAGCGTCAAAGCCACTTCAGCGTTCGCAACGTTGCCCGCGACCAGCGAATTGGCGCTCTTGCCGAGCCGTTGCGTCAGCGTCACAAGCTGGCCGGCCGTAGCAACTTCGCGCGACGGCGCGCCTACTTGCAGCTTCAACGCCATGATTTCTTCGGTCAATTGCTGCAGGCGCGGGCTCGCGTCGTTGATCTTCTTGATCACGTCACCGAATGCCAGCAATATTTTTTCGTTGCCCAGAATGACCGACGCGGCGGACTCGCTGGCGCGCCAGTTACCAATCAACTTGTCGAGATCAGGCCGGATCGCGTCGCTCGCGGTCGCTGTCAGTCCACGCTTTTCATCGCCCTTGGTCAGCGCTTCAAGATTGCCAGCAATTGCATCGCGGCTCTCCTTGACTTCGACGAAAGCGCTGCGGTTGCCGCCGACGGCGTTGGGCGCCGCTTTCGCCAGCCGCTGCGTGTGCATCAGCGTATCGCCGACGATTTCGATCTGCATGGCGCCGTTGGCTGCGGCTCGGTTATCGATGAACAACACAAGTATGAACAGCAACAGGCAAACCACGAGCAGCGCTAACAAGATCTGGACTTGCGTATTGACGGGCCGATTGCCGATGACCGGCAGCCGCATTTCGACGAGCCGGTCCATCAGGCGCATCGCACGTCCCTGGCTGCCCGGTCGCTCGAGCATCACCGTCTTCGGTGCGGGCTGCGACACCGTCGTTCGAGGCGACATCGTGTTTAGCGCGGACGTCGTCGTTGACGCGCGAAACGGATCGCCGCGACGGCTCGATCGCTCCTTCGGCCTTTTTTTAAGTGCTACCGGTCCCATGTCGAGTGCCATCTAACCCTCCGCCTTTACAGCTCCGACCTACCACGTGGGCCCGAAGTCGGGCCGCATCGTATCGCCGCCTTCAACTTGCCAGCGGTCGTCTTATTGCCCGCGACTGCTTCTGCATCACACCGCGATTGCTGCGAACTGCGTTGACGTCGCCAACTCGCGCAGTTCGAGTGTCGTCATCGTCAAGCCATCGTTGTCCCGATAACGCCCCTGCTCCCAACTGGCGCTGCCTGCCGGCGCCGCTTCTTCAAGCGGCGTCAGATCCTTCAAATTGCGAATGCCAAAGGCGCGCGTCACCAAGATTCCGGCGTTGACGCCGAGCGCTTCGCCAAACACGAGAACCTGTTGCGTTTGTTCGGCCGCCAACGGCTCGCGCCCCATTAAGTGCAGCAAGTCGACCACGCCGATCAATCTTCCGCGCACGTTGGCGAGGCCGCGATACCACGGCCGCGTCCAAGGCACCGGTGAGATATCAGGCAGGCTGACAATCTCGCCGGCCAGCGCCATTTCGACCAGATAATTTTCGGAGCCTATGCGCACCGCCAGTCTTGTAGGCTCTACCGGCTTGTTCGGGGCCTCTTTCAGACGCTGCGCCAGCTGCGTCGAAAATTCGCGCAGTTTGACAAGCTGCCGGTTGGTGGCTTCGCCGCTGGTGGCCATGATTCGAGTCGCCTAGCTCATTGCTAGTTAAATGCCGCGATCTTTTCAAGCAGCTCGTCGGCCTTCACAGGCTTGACGACGTAGTCACGCGCACCCTGCCGCAGCCCCCAAATGCGATCGGTCTGCTGGTTCTTACTCGTGCACATGATGATCGGGATGTTCTGCGTCACCGGATCCTTCGAAAGCGCGCGCGTCAGTTGAAAGCCGTTTTGTCCCGGCATCACCACATCCATCAGAATCAAATCCGGTATCAACGTCTTGACCTTGACCATTGCCTCGTCGGCGTTTTCCGCCGTCGATACGGCGTAACCCTGCTTGGTCAGCATTTCGGTCAAAACGTGACGCTCCGTCGGTGAATCGTCGACGATTAATACTTTCTTGATCGGCATGGCTCTCCCCGAAGCTCCACCGCTTCTGTCCGCACTACTGCATCGAATGCTGTCGCACGGCGGTCAGCAGGCTGTCCTTCGTAAATGGCTTCGTCAGATATTCGCTGGAGCCCACCATGCGGCCGCGCGCGCGATCGAACAAACCGTCTTTTGAAGAAAGCATCACCACCGGCGTCTTATGAAAGCGCGGACTGCGCTTGATGAGCGCGCACGTCTGATAGCCATCGAGACGCGGCATCAAAATGTCGCAGAAAATGATGTTGGGTTGATGGTCGTTGATCTTCGAAAGCGCTTCGAAGCCGTCCTGTGCCAGTATTACCTGACAGCCCGCCTGCGAAAGAAAAATCTCCGCGCTACGGCGGATAGTGTTCGAGTCGTCGATCACCATCACTTTCTTCCCGCGGATTTCCGAAACATCCAGTGCCGGCATTGGTTGCTACCCATTTCACGCTTGTCACCGAGCCTGCGTTGTACGCGACAATGGCTCGCGCTCAGCGCCGAATACCGAGGTTCCGGGGTCAGATTTCAACCATTTCGAAATCTTCCTTGCGCGCTCCACACTCGGGACACGTCCAATTCGGCGGAATGTCTTCCCACCGCGTGCCCGCCGCAACTCCTGCGTCCGGAACTCCCGCTGCCTCGTCATAGATCCAGCCACAGATGAGACACATCCAGGTTTTCATCACCGCGCCGGTTGCCTTTTGTTCCAAACTGAAGCCGGCGTTTTGAAAAGACTTCAAGAACGAACTCGACGGCTAAAATCAAGAGGTTAGCGAGCGATCATAACGTGGGCTCGCAGGTATCCGCTACCCACTTGCCGCTACCCATTTCGCGTTACGCCATCAATCTTAGGTATCAGCGTGAAACAGCACCCGATTGAAGCAGCTCGACTCTCAGGCATCTACTTGGTGACGCCGGATGCGCAACGCTGCTTCGATGCCGTGCTGGACATCGTTAAAACATCGCTGGAAGCTGGAGTGCGGGCCGTTCAATATCGCGACAAGACGGCCGATGCAGCGACGCGCAGCACGCGCGCATCTGAACTGGCCGCTTTAACACGAGCTGCCGGCGCGCTCTTGATTGTCAACGACAATATTGATGTCGCTATCAGTGCAGGCGCTGACGGTGTGCACCTGGGCCGCGATGACGGAGATATCGCGGAGGCGCGACGCCGACTGCCGCATCAACTGATCGGCGTGTCCTGCTACGACAAGCTCGAGTATGCGCGCCTACCCATTGCGGCAGGTGCCGACGCAATTGCCTTCGGCTCGATGTACGCGTCACGCACCAAGCCCGCGGCGGTGCGCGCTCCGCTGTCGCTACTGACGGCGGCGCGTGCCGCTTGGCCGCGACAGCGCATCATCGCGATCGGCGGCATCAATGTTGATAACGTCGCGGACATCGCGGCCGCTGGTGCGCACGCAGCCGCGGTTATCGACGCAATCTTCGGCGCGGAGAATCCGGCGCAAGCGGCGCGCGATTTGGTGCGGCGATTCGACGAAGGACAACGCAGGTCGCACACATGACAAGCAACGAACGAATGTTCGAACGCGCGCAGCGCTCGATCCCCGGCGGCGTGAATTCACCCGTGCGCGCGTTCCGCTCGGTCGGCGGGACGCCGCGCTTCATAGAGCGCGCAGCGGGGCCCTATTTCTGGGATACGGAAGGCACACGCTATATCGACTACATCGGCTCTTGGGGACCGATGATCCTCGGCCACGCGCACCAGGCCGTAGTCAGCGCGATGCAAGACGCTTTGGCGCGGGGCATCTCGTTCGGCGCGCCGACCGAAGCTGAAGTTGAAATGGCAGAAGCGTTGGTCCGACTTGTGCCGTCGATGCAGCAGGTGCGGCTGGTGTCATCTGGCACTGAAGCGGCGATGAGCGCG
This sequence comes from Burkholderiaceae bacterium, assembly GCA_035537135.1. Classification (GTDB taxonomy): domain Bacteria; phylum Pseudomonadota; class Gammaproteobacteria; order Burkholderiales; family Burkholderiaceae_F; genus JACCZX01. Next base: position 17,019 of record DATLMT010000289.1, read on the forward strand.
ATCCGCCTCGCTCGCGGAGCGGCGGGCAACGGCAATCGCCGCAAGATCATCAAGTTCGAAGGGTGTTACCACGGACATGCCGACAGCCTGCTCGTTAAGGCGGGCTCCGGGTTACTGACATTCGGCCATCCGAGCAGCGCCGGCGTTCCCGCCGACGTCACACAGCACACGCTGGTGCTTGATTACAACGATGCACAGCAATTGCGGGACGCATTCAAGCAGCACGCAGACGACATTGCGTGTGTGATCGTCGAGCCGATCGCCGGGAACATGAACCTGGTGCGCGCAACTTCCGAGTTCCTGAACTTTATGCGCGAACAGTGCACGAGGCACGGCGCGTTGCTGATCTTTGACGAGGTCATGTCGGGCTTTCGCGTCGAACTCGGCGGTGCACAGGCGCTGTACGGCATTGATCCCGACATCACCGTGCTCGGCAAAGTCATCGGCGGCGGCATGCCGCTCGCAGCTTTCGGCGGTAAGCGCGAAGTGATGCGACACCTAGCGCCCCTCGGCGCTGTGTATCAGGCGGGCACGCTTTCGGGAAATCCGGTGGCAGTGGCCTGCGGCCTTGCAACGTTGAATGAGATCGCGCGCGCCGGCTTTTACGACGAGCTCGGCAGACGCACGCGGACACTCATCGATCGGCTCGTCGCCGCCGCCAAGCACAGTGCGCCCGGCTTAGCGTTTTCCGGCGATAGCGTCGGCGGCATGTTCGGCATTTACTTCGCCGCCGACGTGCCCGGCCGGTACACCGACGTAATGGCGTGCGATATCGACCGATTCAAGCGTTTTTTCCATGCAATGCTGGCGCGCGGCGTTTATCTCGCGCCGTCGGCCTACGAAGCGGGCTTCGTCTCGATAGCGCATGATGATGCAGTCATCGACGCGACGATCGCTACTGCAGAGCAAGCGTTTGCGGAAGTCCGCTAAGCGGACGATCCACTTAGGCAGGAACGAGGCCGGCAAGACGGGAACTTGATTGTCAATACCGAGACGAAAGACCATGCCGCCGCTATCCAAAAATGGACTATTCAATGCGCGAGTCGTTGCATTTGCGTTCGCCGCAGCCATTACAACCTCAGTTGCCTCCGTTGCTGCTCAAACGCTGCCGCGCTTCGGCGCTGCCGAAAAACACGTTGATGCCGAGCTGATTGCCGCGACCGACGCCATCGTGCCGGGGCAGCCGCTGACCGTCGGACTGCGGCTAAAGCACGAGCACGAATGGCACACGTACTGGCAGGTGCCGGGCGACTCCGGCCTGCCGACGCAGATCAAATGGCAGTTGCCCGCAGGCTTTAACGCGGGCGGGATCGAATGGCCGCACCCCAAGCGGTTACCGGTCGGGCCATTGATGAATTTTGGTTACGAAGGTGAAACGCTTCTGTTGACGACCGTGCGGGTGCCAACTGATCTGCCGGTGGGAGCGCCAGTGACGCTGAACGCCAAGGCATCGTGGCTTGAGTGCAAGGACGTTTGCATCCCCGGTGATGCGCAAGTGAAGTTGACATTGCCGGTGAGGACGCAGGCGGCGCCATCATCGTCCGCCGCGCTGTTTAAGGCAACGCAAGCGCGAGTGCCCGGGTCTGTGCTTGCGGCTAGCGCCAGCATCGATGCGAATCGAATTCGCATCGCGCTTTCACCTCCCGCCGGCAAAACGCTCGATAAGTTCGAATTCTTTCCGCTCGAAGAGGGGCGCATCGAAGCGGCTGCACCGCAGCTGCTGAAAAGCGAAGGCGGTCAGTTTGCGATCTATTTGACCGCTGCCAAGCCGATCGCGTCCGATTTCAAAACGCTGAAAGGCGTGGTCGTCGCCAACGGTGGCCCCGCGAATGCCGGCGGATGGGCGCACGTGGTGCAGGCACCGCTCTCCGCGGGAGCATTGGGCGCAACGGGCTCGGCCGGTGCCACCGACGGCGGTGGCTCGTCGATGTCGTTGTTGGCGGCATTAGGTACCGCGCTGCTTGGAGGATTGATACTGAACCTGATGCCGTGCGTGTTCCCGGTGTTGTCGCTGAAGTTGATCGGCCTCGCGCAACATCGCACCCACTCGGGCCCGATGGCGGCACATGGTGTTGCATTCGCGGTCGGCGTTGTGCTGTCGTTCGTGTTGCTCGCTGCATTGCTGATCGGGCTACAGCAGGCGGGCAGCGCACTCGGCTGGGGCTTTCAGCTGCAGACGCCGTGGGTCGTGGCGGCTTTGACGGTGCTGTTCTTCGCCATCGGCCTGAACCTGCTCGGCGTTTTTGAGATGACGATGGGAAGCGGCGTTGCGAATATGCGCGCGGCCGACAATCTTGCAAGCAAATCGGACTGGCGCGGCAGCTTCGGCACCGGCGTGCTGGCGGTTATCGTTGCTTCGCCGTGCACCGCGCCCTTCATGGGTGCGGCGCTCGGTTATGCGATCACGCAGCCCGCGGTGATTGCGCTCTCGGTCTTTGCCGCGCTCGGCGTCGGCATGGCCGCGCCGTACGTGCTGCTGACCTTATTCCCCAGTTTGCTGGCCAAATTGCCGCGGCCCGGACGCTGGATGGAACTCTTCAAGCAGTTCATGGCGTTCCCGATGTTCGCGACGTGTGTCTGGTTGCTATGGGTCCTGGCGCAACAGGTCGACGCTGGCAGCGTTGCGCTCGCACTCGGGGTGCTGGTCGCTGTGGGCTTCACTCTGTGGGCGCTCGGACTGTCGCAACGCGGGGCGCGCGTATTTCGATGGGTCGCAGCAGGAGGCGGCATGCTGGCCGCTTTGACATTCGCGCCAATCGCTACGAGCGAAGCGCTGGCGCCCGGCACACGCTCGACTGCGGATGCGGGTTGGACCGAATATTCGCCCGAGAAACTGGCGCAGCTTCGCGGCGAAGGCAAGGCAGTATTCGTCGATTTCACTGCTGCCTGGTGCGTAACGTGTCAACTCAACAAGCGAGTCGCGCTACGCGCCGACTCAGTGAAATCCCGCTTTGCTGCCGACAATATCGTGCTGATGCGCGCCGACTGGACCAATCGTGACGAGAAGATCACACAGGCGCTGGCACAATTCGGCCGCAACGGCGTGCCGCTCTACGTCGTCTACGATCGCAAAGGAGAGGCTGCAGTTTTGCCTGAACTTCTGACCGAAGGCATCGTCCTAGCTGCGCTCGATAAGATCAAGGAGAGTTCCAAATGAGAATGCGTCAATGGTTCGCTGCCGGCTTGCTGGCGTCTTCGGCTTCGATCGCAACAGCCACGCCGTCGATTGGGCAGCCCGCACCGAGCTTCCGCGCGACCGATGTAGCCGGCAAGCAAGTGTCGCTTGGCGATTTCAAGGGCAAGTATGTGGTGCTCGAATGGAACAACCCGGGTTGCCCGTTCGTTCAGAAACACTACGACAGCGGCAACATGCAATCGCTACAAAAACGGTTTGGCGCAGAAAATGTTGCGTGGCTTTCGGTCAACTCGACCAATGAGACCAGCTCGGACTACATGCCGCCGGCCAAGCTTGCGGCGTGGTTCAAACAGCACAACGCCACACCGGCTGCGGTGTTGATGGACACGAAAGGCGAAGTGGGCAAGGCGTTCGGCGCTAAAGTCACTCCGCACTTGTACGTGATCGATCCGACCGGCACGCTGGTTTATGCAGGCGCCATTGACGACAAGCGCAGCACCAACCCTGCGGATGTCAAGACCGCCACGAACTACGTTGTCGCCGCACTGACCGAGACGAAGGCGGGCAAGCCCGTCGCAAAATCCACGAGCCAGGCGTACGGCTGCACGATCAAGTACGCCTCGAGCCTTTAACCCACTACGTATATCCAGTTCAGTAGAGCGTCGAGCGCCGGTTGCCCGGCGCCGGCGTTCTGGTGATTGATGAACGCGACGACTGCGTAGCGCTTGCCGCTCGCAGCCAGCACATAGCCGGCAATCGCGCGCGTGTCCGACAACAGGCCTGTTTTGATATGCGCCGATCCCGCGGCGCCTTGACGACGCCTCATCGTGCCATCAATGCCGACAATGGGCAGCGAGGATACGAACTCCGGCATCAGCGGCGAAGCGAACGCCCCCTGCAACAGCCGCGCCAGTCCGGCCGCTGTCAATCGCTCGACGCGTGATAACCCTGCGCCGTTTTCGAGCACGAATTCGCGCCGATCCAAGCTCTTGCTGACCAACCAGTCGCCGACCGCGCGCTGCGCGCGCTCCTTGTTCGCCGGCCTGCGGCTCACGTCGGCGCCAAGCGTCAGAAACAACTGCCGCGCCATCACGTTGTTGCTGTATTTATTGATGTCGCGAATCACTTCGGCGAGCGGACGGGACTCATGCTGCGCCAGCCGTCTGGCATCGGGGGGCACCAAGCCATCGCGCACGCGGCCGCGCCATATCCCCCCGCTCGATTCCCATAGCGGACGAAATATGGCTTCAGCATAAAGGCCGGCGTCAAGCATGCTGACGTGCCACACCTTGTCACCACACGACAGCGGATACGAACCACGGAAAGTCGGGCGCAGCGGATCCGTGAAGTCACCGCTAAGCCGCGCGCGCCAGTCGTTGCACGGTCCATCAGAGGCGCGCACTGTCGTGGGCGCGACGAGACCCGCCAGCGCCGGCAGCGCGTAGATACGCGCCTGCTTATTGTCGGGATCCGCGATGAAGTGAAAGCTGACGGCTTTGTAATTGAGCAGCAGCGCATCCGGCCCCGCGTTATACGGCCGCGTCGCTTCACCGTCGAAAGCGCCGGGGTCATGCTGAGCAGCTTCGAACGCGCTCCGATCGAGCATCAGGTTGCCGCGGATTTCGCGCACCCCGGTGCCGCGCAACCGCTGCACAAGCAGCCACAGGTCTTCGATCACCAATTGGGGATCGCCACTGCCGCGTAGCCATAAATCGCCTTCGAGCACGCCGTTCTTCAGTGGCGCCGCCGACATCAGATCGGTGCGCCATTGGTACTGCGGGCCCAGCAGCTCGAGACCCGCTAGCGTTGTCACCAGCTTCATCGTCGACGCCGGATTCATCGCCTGGTTTTCATTCACCGCCAGCACCAGGCCCGGACCTGCCAATGGAGTTACAACGATCCCGGTCGCCGACGCCGGGACGTTGGCCAACTTTAGAGCGGCAGCAACACTGTCCGGCAGGCCTGTGTTTGAGGCGGGCTGTCCGCTAACCAGGCTCGACGCGACCAGCAGTACCGTAAGCGTGCAGCGCCGGGCGATCCGTAACTTCATCTTGTTGAAATTCATGGGTCGCGAGTCTAGTGGGCTAGCGAAACAAAAAACGGCGCCGAAGCGCCGTGATTCTGAATGCGGTTGCGATTAGTTCGAGAGCTGCAGCAACCCGAGTCCGACTCTGCGATACGAACCGATGCCGCGCAGTAGCGTGCGCTTCATCAGCTCCGCGTCGTTGATCTGCAATACGCCTTCGATCGATGCATAGGGCAACTTGATAGTGCGATCGCCGTACGGAAACTGCAACTCCTTAATGGCGACGTTGAAAAAGTCGGGCTTGAACCCGAACTTGGGTCCCATCGCCTTGACCCACGACTCCACCTCCTGTGGCGTTCGAAAAGGCTCGACCTCTTTTTCGCCGGCTACCAGCTTCTCGCGGCCAACGCACGCTTCTAGCCCAAACCGATACGGAAGTCCCTCACAGAGTTGCAACACGATTCTCTTCGGAGCGAGCGCGCTGATCGCCTCGGCCGGTGGCTCCAACCACGGATCACCCGAATACACCCAGTAGCGGCCGGCACTTGTAGTGTCCGCGCGGAACACGAAGCTGACACCAGCCTTCTTGCCGAAAGTCTTAGACAGACACTGGTGCGCCGACAACGGATCCCTGTGATTTTCGTCGAACGTAACCGCCGTTTCGAACAGCTCAACCGTCGGCACATCCATCTTGGTATAGCTCATCACGCTGTTAACAAACGCGCGAAGGGAATTATTTGGGCCCTTGCCTTTGGGCGCAGAGGAGCCCAACCAGTGTTGCGGAAGGCGAAGCGGAAGATCAATGGCCACTTAATACCCCATTCCAGTTATCTGCTTATCTTCGGCAGGTTGTTGCCCAACCTTGTAGCGCATTTGCGTATCGATGGGATGCAGATGCGCTACTACGCCGCCAGATCGCACACTCTCACATCCAATGTTAGTGGTCACTTCCACGCGACGGGTGTGCCCGTTTGACACTTAAACGGCGGGTCTTGAAGACCGGCAAGACGCCACTACAATTAGCACTCGCAGGCAGAGAGTGCTGATAAGTGGCATTATCTGCGGCTTCGCTTTTTAGCCGTCTCGATTTTCGAGAGATATTAATCAACCTGGAGAACACATGAAGATCCGTCCTTTGCACGATCGAGTGATCGTCAAACGCCTGGACAACGAGCGGAAAACCGCTTCGGGCATCGTTATTCCCGATAACGCCGCCGAAAAACCCGACCAAGGCGAGATCATCGCCGTGGGCCCGGGCAAGCGCGACGACAACGGCAAGGTC